>URWZ01000285.1 GCA_900551625.1 uncultured Collinsella sp. | reverse complement strand
ATGGAGCCGCGATTGGGCATTTTGTACGTTCTACGTGCTAAAATGCCAATTATTGAATCAGATATAACCCAACTATTTGGAGGTACGAATGGCACTCCCTCAGCTTACCGATGAGCAGCGCAAGCAGGCTCTTGAGAAGGCTGCCGCCGCACGTCACGCCCGCGCTGAGCTTCGCGAGCAGATCAAGAAGGGCGAGAAGTCCCTCGAGTCCGTGCTCAACTCCGATGACCCCATCGCTTCCCGCATGAAGGTTTCCACCCTCATCGAGTCTCTTCCTGGTTATGGCAAGGCCAAGGCCGCCAAGATCATGGAGGAGCTCGGCATCTCCGCTACCCGTCGCGTCCAGGGCCTCGGCGTCCGCCAGCGCGAGCAGCTCCTCGAGCAGCTGACCAAATAAGTGAGCGCTCAGGATTCAAAGCTCTTTGTGATTTCTGGACCGTCAGGTGCAGGCAAGGGCACGCTCGTCACTCGTGTGCGCGAGCGTCGCTCGAACCTGGGCCTGACGGTTTCGGCTACCACGCGAGCACCACGCAAAGGTGAGGTCGACGGCGTCAACTACTTTTTCCTGACGCGCGAGGAGTTCGACCGCCGCGTGGCAAACGGTGAGTTTGTTGAGTGGGCCGAGGTCCACGGTAACTGCTACGGCACCTTGGTGAGCGAGGTCACATCCAAGCTCGCCTCTGGCTCGTCTCTGATCTTGGAGATCGATGTCCAGGGAGCCCTGCAGGTCAAGGAGCGTTTCCCCGAGGCCGTGTTGATCTTTATCAAGCCGCCTTCGCTTGAGGTGCTCCGCGAGCGTCTAGTCGGTCGCGGTACCGAGACGCCCGAGACGATTGAGCTGCGTATGGCAAACGCCGCCGATGAACTTGCCCTTGCCGACCGCTACGACGACGTCGTGGTGAATGACGATCTCGACCGCGCGACCGATGAGCTCGTTCGCGTTCTCGATATGCATGAAAGGATCTGAGGTCCGTGTCCGTTGTAAAGCCTTGCATTGACGATCTTCTGGAGAAGACCGATCACAACCGCTTCCTGCTCGCCTCGCTTGCCTCCAAGCGCGCCTGCGACATTAACAGCATGTTGCGTGGCCAGCACAACCGCGTGCTCGCCGTCCAGGATGTCGATGACATCACTATTGCGCTTTCCGGCGCCGATACCATCTCGATGGCTATGGACGAGATTGTCGACGGCGACATCTCCTACGACGAGGCCCGTTACGAGAAGGCACTCGGCCATAAGGTTGCTGAAGCCTAAATGGCAGCCCGCGTCTGCCTGGTCCACTATCACGAGGTTGGACTAAAGGGCAAGAACCGCGCACATTTTGAGCATATCCTCATGGATAACATCAAGGCGGCCTTGGCCGCCTTTTCCGTGAATGCCGTGTCTCGAATTTCCGGTTATATCCTCGTGACCTTTAACGAGCATCAGGCCGACGAGGCGGCGCGCGTCATTCGCACCGTCCCCGGCGTTGCTCGCGTGTCCCTGGCATATCACACGAACCGCGACCCGCAGGAGTACTGCGCCGCCGCCGTGAAGGCGCTGCGCGAGTTTGGTCCCTTTGAGTCGTTTAAGGTGCATGCCAAGCGCTCGAACACCGACTACGAGCTCACCTCGATTGATATCAATCGTCAGGTGGGAGAGGTGTTGTGCGAGGCGTTTCCCGATAAAAAGGTCCAGATGCACGACCCCGACGCAATGGTGCACGTGCTGGTGGTCCAGGGTAGCGTTTATGTGTACGCGCGCTCCGAGCGCGGCGTGGGCGGTCTGCCGGTGGGATCTGCCGGCAAGGTCGTGACGCTACTGTCGTCGGGTATCGATTCTCCGGTAGCGACCTGGATGCTCGCGCGTCGCGGCGCGGTGTGCGTGCCGGTACATTTCTCCGGTCGTCCGCAGACGCCCGATACGAGCGAGTATTTGGTGCAGGACATCATCCGTGCGCTTGAGCCGGGTGTCCAGATCGGCCGCCTGTACGTGGTGCCGTTTGGCGATTGTCAGCGTGAGATCTCGGTGACCTGCCCCAGCAACCTGCGCGTGATCATGTAC
>URWZ01000284.1 GCA_900551625.1 uncultured Collinsella sp. | reverse complement strand
ACAGGTTTAGGCAAAAGCGTCGAGGTGCGCACCGCCAACAAAAAAAACCGCCCCAGCGGGGGCGGTGATTCGATACTCCCATTTTCGGGTTCTATATATTGAGCGCATCTGCCATAGCGGCTGTCGTAACCGCCGTGGTTCCGCAGCAGCTGCCTACCATTGCGGCGCCCGCCCGCTTCCACTCGACGCATGCGCGAGCGAAGGCTTCGGGGTCCTCATGCCACACGGGACCATCCTGTGTCTGAACCGGATTTCCCGCGTTGGGACACACCGTGACGGGAGTAGTCGCCGATGCAACCATCCTGGGCACCGCCGCGTTCGCGGCCGCAAGCGAACAGCAATTAACACCAACCGAGTTTGCGCCGTGTTTTTCGGCGTACAAAACGGCTGCCTCGATGTTGAGGCCATCGCCCAACAGGTCGCCTTTATCGTCAACGACAAAACTCACCAGGACAGGCATACCGTCGGCGGCATCTCGGGCGCCGGCAAGCATGGGCTGCAAATTACGGATAGACGTCACCGTCTCGATCAGCAGACCGTCAACACCAGCATTGAGCAAGGCGTGCGCTTGTTCGCGCGCAATGCCTCGGATTTCACGATACTCGGCAGAGTCCTCGGCAAACCACTCAATACAAATCGGGCCCATCGAGCCCAGCAGCAGCTGTGGGTGCGCCTGGCGAGCATCGTCGACGGCCCCGCGATTGACCTCCGCCACGGACGGCGCAATCTGGTCGCGCTTGAGGGCATAGCTTGATGCCTGAAAGGTGTTGGTAATGAGCACCTGCGCGCCGGCGGCGACATACAAGCGATGGATACGAGAAACGGTCTGCGGCTCTGCCAGATTCCAAAACGCCGGTGGAATGTCGGCGGCATCGTACTCACTCAACAGAACACTGCCCATGGGGCCCTGCGCCAACAAGGTCTCGCTCGACAAGCGGCGCGTAAGTTCCTCGGCACCAAAGCGGTTGTAATAACTCGTATCCATATATATCCCGCTATTCCTCGACGCTGATTCCCTGCTTTTCGAGATAGGCGAGCCAGCGGTTCATCGTGTCCTCGGATAGAGCATGCTCCATCATGCAGGCCTCGGAATCGGCTCGCTCAAATTCGACACCGAGCTCCTGAACCAAAAACGTGCGGACCAGACGATGGCGATACCAGATAGCCGAGCCGACCTCGCGCCCACGGTCAGTCAGGATAACTTTGCCGTAGTGAGACTGTTCGACAAGTTCAGATGCCTTGAGAGCCGAAACCGCCTTGTTGACCGATGCCTTCGAGACGCCAAGGCGCTGTGCGATATCGACCGACCGCACGCCGCCGGTCTCCCCATCTTCGCTTTCGATGCGAACCATGCACTCCAAGTAGTCTTCGTTCGCCACCGTTAGGTGTAGCTCGCGCGAGCTATTTGTCGTATCCATGAACATCCGTCCCTTCTGCACTCAATGGCTGATTCTACCCCATCCAAGCGTCGCGGTATGCCGTGGCATACCGTGCTACAGTTCTTGTTGCACACGACGACCAAGATTGGAGCGATCTTTATGGAAAACACCACCACGGACCCCGACGTCCTCGAGCGTTTTTTGCGCTATGTCCAGATCAACACGCAGTCCGAGGATGCCAGCTGCGACCAGGTGCCGTCGAGCACCGTACAGTTCGACCTTGCCAACGTGCTTGCCGAAGAACTGCGCGAGCTGGGTGCAACCGATGCCCATGTAACCGAAAACGCCTATGTCTGCGCGCACATTCCCGCTAGCGCCGGTTCCGAGAATAAGCCCGCCCTGGGCCTGATCGCGCACCTCGATACCACCGAGGTCGCGCCGGGCGCCGGCGTAGCGCCGCACATCGTGCACTACGAGGGCGGCGATCTGGTTTGCGGCATCGTCGACGGCAAGCCCGTGTCCATGAGCACCGCCAAACTTCCTGCCCTCAACAACCTGGTGGGTGAGGACCTTGTCTGCACCGACGGAACTACGCTGCTGGGCGCCGACGACAAGGCGGGTGTCGCCGAAATCATGGCGCTTGTCGCACGCATCGCGCAGGATCCATCCC
>URWZ01000283.1 GCA_900551625.1 uncultured Collinsella sp. | reverse complement strand
GCGTATTGTCGTCTATGAACTCCTGCAGCGGGTGGACATTGTTTTCGTAGAGCGTCCAGATTGTATAGCCAAACGAATACCAGTCGTTACGAGGGTCGACCATGCCGCCACGACCGGGCGTGTAGCCGTCGGAGCGCGTCATGGTGTTCGTCAGTCGGCTGTCAAATCCGGCAAGCGAGCGGGCGGAGCCATAATCTCCGAGCACGATCTGTTTGTCGTACAGGTAGACGTTCTGCGGCTTAATGTCACGATGGACAATACCAAGCTCGGTATGGAGCAGCTCAATTGCCTGGCTGAGCTCGGGAATCACGCGGCTCTTAACCATATTCTTGCTACGGGGACGATCAAAAAGGCATGTGGCCAGCGGCGTAATGGAAACATCCCACAGCTGAGGAGCCGCAGCCCCCACTTCGGTCGCGCTCAGGCCCTGGTGCAGATAGGCAAAGATGGGCAGCAGATGCGTTTGAGACACGGGGCGGCCATTAAGCCCCATTACGGCGCTTACCACCTTTTGATATGCCGAACGCTCGGCGCCCACAAGAGGCTTAAAGACCTTGGCAACACATGCCAAACCATCGCTCACCCGCTCGGCGGCAACAATGGTAGATTGACCGCCATGGCCAATGACCTGTCCCAAATGAATAATAAACTGCTGCCCGTCATTCGAGACAACCGTCGCATCCTCTGCAACAAAAGGCGAGGCAGATGCAGCGGCGGCATGTGCGCCCCCACGAGAAACGGTCACCGTTTCACCGTTGGGACTGGCCGTGGCGCCGCGCGAGACAGTTACCGTCTGGCCGTCGGCGCTCGCAGCGCGCGGCACCGTGACAGTTTCGCCTGCCGCAGAAGTACCAGGGCGTGAAACAGTAACGGTCTTGCCGTCAGCGGAAGCACCAACAGACGGCCCCGCAACCGTTACTGTTTCACCATTCGATTCGGTCATCGGGCGATGCACCGTTACGGTTTCGTTTGTCGATGGCGCGTCGTCGCGGCGGACGGTGACCGTTTCACCAGATGCCGGAGCGTCAGCTCGACGTACCGTCACGGTCTCTCCAGGCGCAGAAGCCTGGTCGCCACGGTTCACGGTAACCGTCTCTCCCCCTACGGGCGCATTCCCGCGGCGCACCGTTACGGTCTCATCATTGCCATTGCCACCATCTCGGTGTACCGTAATCGTCTCATCAGACATGGCTACTCCCCCACTTCAATTACAATCAGCGTTGCATCGTCCGTCGAGCCGTTCACCCGAGCCTCGGCATATAGCTCTTCGCACAACTGTGCACATGTCGAATCGCTCGCAAGCATCTGCTGCAAACGTTCCTGCGCAATCTGCCCATCGATACCATCGGAACAGATCAGATAGCGATCGCCCGGAAGCATCACGGTCGTCTTGACCTCAAGATTGCGACCGCCCTGATTGAGTCCGATCGCGAGCTCAATACAATGCGAAACGGCGTCGTCTCTATATTCAGCGCCAACGCCGCCCACGCGCCGCTCAGGCGTGTGGTCACAGCTAAGCACGGCAAGCACACCGCCACGCAGTCGGTACACGCGAGAATCGCCGGCATTAAAAACAGCACCGTGCCCGTCAGGAGCAACCACGAGGCCAGCAACCGTAGATGCGGCAACAGGCAGTCCATAGCGAGCCGCATACGTCTCAACATCGTTCTCGGCTCGCTCGCCCGCCATGCGTAGGCGATCCTGTAACGCGTTGACGGTATCGGCATCAAAGACGCGCACGGCCTGTGCAAACGCCTGAGCAGCGAGCGTCGAGGCGGCCGCTCCGTGCCCGCCTTCGCTCACACCGTCAAAGACTGCCATGCAGCCCATCTCGCGCTCGCAATCGCCCTCTAGGCCATAGCAAAGGACATTACCGTCAAGAAGCAAACGGTCCTCGTTGACGGGGTGATTGGTTCCCGCTTGAGTTTTTGCTGCAGCGATAAACTTCGTCATCGCCAATCGCCTCCCATCGATCCGGGCACGAGCTCAAATGCGATGTGCGCATCATCGCCCTCGCCCTGCGGCACGGCGCGTGCCACCATGCCGGGAC
>URWZ01000282.1 GCA_900551625.1 uncultured Collinsella sp. | reverse complement strand
GAGATAGCGTAGCGTCTCGTGGGCTCGGAGATGTGTATAAGAGACAGGATATGGGGCTGTTCAAGAAGAAAAACCCGCAGGATGCCTTTGATCCCGATGTGTTTACCATCACGGATACGATTTTGGACCCGCCGCGGTTTACGTTTTTGCCGGCTATCTACCAGGATGCCACGCGCCGCAAGTGGGCCGTGCATCAGCGCGGCGGCGAGCCGAAGATTTTTGACTATGCGGATGTGCTGCAGTGCGAGATTGCCGAGACCGGAAATCCCGAGGATGTGCCGGAGCTCAGCAAACGCGAACTGGCTCAGCAGATTTTGATTAATCCAGCTCAGGCTACCAAAAACAACGCTGCCAAGCGTAATATGTGCCTTGGTATGGGTGTCATCGTTGCCGTGCAAACCGGCAAGGATGAGATTTCGAAGCTTGAGATTCCGGTGACCGCGGGCGAAGTCAAGCGAGACTCCGGCCTATATCGGTCGTATCGGAACGTTGCGGAGCAGATCAAAGAAGCCTTCGACGCCATGAGGCGTCCGGAGCAATGATTCCTGCAGCATCAAGCAGTTGAGGAGTCTTGCCCATGTCGAGTGAACCATATGCGATTCCGCCCAAAGACCGCGCCTTTGAGGGCATTCTTTGGTATATCAAACATTATGACCTGCAGAGTGGCGACCGGCTGCCCGCCGAGCGTGTGCTCTGTGAAGAGCTGGGCGTGTCGCGCACGGCGTTGCGTGCTGCGATCACGCGCCTTATTTCGTGCGGAACTTTGGAAAGCCGCCGCGGTTCGGGCACCTATGTGTGTCCTCCCAAACCGCTGAACATCTTTCAGGAAACATGGAACTATACGCAGGCGGTGGAGAGGGTTGGCTCAAAGTCGACCGCGCGCCTGGTTTGGTCCAAGGTCGTGTATGCCGATATCGATCTTGCCCAAAAAGCCCAGATCGACCTGGGCATGCCGCTCTTCTGCATTCGGCGCGTGCGTGTGGTCAACGGTTCCCCGGCATCGATCGAGACGGCTTACGTCAATCTGTCTTTGTGCCCCTCGCTTCCCGATCACGATTTTGAGCAGGAAAGCCTCTACGACGTTTTGCTCAAGGAGGGGAATGTCCATGTGACGCACGGCAAGGAGCATATTTCCATCAGCCGTCTGAACGCCGACGAGGCCAAGTTGCTGAATGCTCAGGAGGGCACGCCGGTGTTTTACAAGGCTTCGCACGAGCGCGACGAGACCGATGGCTTTGTCGAGTATTGCAAGTCCGTGATTCTGCCGACCAAGTATCGTTTTGCCGATAACGGCGAGGCAGACGGCGTTGCGACGAAGGTGGGTGTCGAATGGCTGATGCAGTAGAAGACTTGCCGGTTTACAAACAAATTCGCCGCTGCATTGCGGAGCGAATCGAGCGCGGCGACTACCCGATGGGCTCGATGATTCCGTCCGAAAACGAGCTGGCCGAGGAGTTTGGCACGACACGCCTGACAATCCGAAGCGCCATGGACGAGCTGGTCAAAAGTGGCCAGATTCGTCGCGTGCAGGGCAAAGGCGCCTTTGTGGGACACAAGTGGTTTGACGAGCACGAACGCAAGGGCGGCTTCCGCCAGTCGGTTTTGGCATCGGGCGCGACGCCGTCGGTGCGCATCCTGGCGCGCTCCAAACGCTACGCCGGCCCGTATTATGCCGACTTGTTTGGCATCGCCGAGGACGATCTGCTTTACTCAATGCGCCGCCTCAACTGCATCGATGGTGAGCCCGTATCGATCGAGATGACACTGATTCCGTGCCTGCTGTTTCCGGGCATCGAAGACGTGGACATTTCGGTCTTCAGCCTGTTCGAGACCTACGATATGTTGGGACGCAAGCCAGATCAGTCGGTAGAGAAACTCGATATCGAGGCGCTGGGCGCACGCGATGCGAGTTTGCTCAATCTTGAGCCGGGCGATCTGGCGCTCGTGCTGGAAGGCCTGACCTATGACTCGAGTGGGCAGGCAATCGAGCATGCCAAGTCTTTTACCCGCGGCGACGCCGGCGGATATACCTCTGTCTCTTATACACATCTGAC
>URWZ01000281.1 GCA_900551625.1 uncultured Collinsella sp. | reverse complement strand
CAGCACCGACCTCATCGGTAGCTGCGCTCGCGATCGCGCCCCGTTCCGCCTGACTCACTTTGCCGAGGAGCTCGCTGGCGACTTCCACAGCTTCTACGCCGCCTGCCAGGTCCTTCCGAGCGAGGGCCGTCCCGTCGACCCTGAGCTCTCGCGCGCCCGTCTGGCCGCCTGCGACGCCGTCCGTGTGACGCTCGCCCTGGTGCTTACCCTCGTTGGCGTTTCTGCCCCCGAGCAGATGTAAGCGCTGGTCGTTTGACTGCGTTGGTTTGGTTTGACTGAGCCTCGAAAGCCCGATCTCCCATGCGGAGGTCGGGCTTTTTGCGTTTAGCGAGACAATTTGGCTTGCTGGAAAATGCTACCAAATCGCAACTATACCGGTTTACTACGATGAATCGAGGGATTCCAATCACACGGGCTTTTCACCGAAAAGTGCAAGCCATCTAGCTGGGGTTTTATTATTTCGGTTTTTGGCGTGGTCGTGGTTGAGCGATTCATCGTAGTAAACAGCCATAGTTTTGAAAATGACCCTAGGGGACGGAGGAAAACGGATCATTTTTGTCCCGTGGAGGAGCGGTGGGATACCTTCTGCCAAGAATCGGGGGCATCTACTACGTTTAAGTGCGTACCCCGAACCACGCCGAAAATCGCAATATTAAAACCGCAGGTAGCAGGTCTGCGACTTTCGAAAAATAGTGAGTATGGTCAGGGGTGCGGGGGCAAACGTAGTAGATGGGCGCGATTCGTGGCACATCGATCTTGGGGCCGATGCCCTTGTCCCTTAGCTGTTCCGTTTTCTCGATGCTTGAGGCTTGATCTGCCTTCTTCTTATGAGTTGCGGTGGAATGGTTCCTGCTTGAGGGGTGCCGGCCGGGATTTGGGAACTATTTCACCGCAGCTTATTAAGAGGGTGCTGAGAGCGGGGGTCCAGGCGATGGTGGGGGTCGCACCGTCGAGAACCTCGTTGATGGTAGCGGCCATGCCGGCGAGTAGGCTGTTCTCGCTTACAGTGAGCGTCTTGTAGCCGCCGGCTCGCATGAGCTCGCGGATCACCACGGCGCCCGCCAAGATCACGCCCGCGCGTTTGGGCTGTACACCCGGTAGAGCGGCGATGCCGTCCGCATCCAACACAGACATGCGCTCGATAGCGGCCGAAACCTGATCCAGCGAAAGCTCGCGCAGGTGCACAAAGCTCGAATCGTACGGTTCCAGCTTATGAACGAGCGCCACGAGCGTGGTGACGGTGCCGCCCACGGCGACCAGGCGTTCGGCGCGCTCAAAGTCGCTGGGCAGGCCTTCAAAATAGGCGGCGAACTGCTCACCTGCCCACGCGGCAGCGGCAGCAAGCTCGCCGTCCGCAGGCGGCAGCGTCGAGAAAAACCGCTCGGTCACGCGGCGGCAACCGATATCCAGCGAGCGCGTTCCCTCCAGAGCGAAGATGCCGCGCTCCGGTGCATAGACGCCCGTCGCGAGCTCCGTGGATCCGCCGCCCGAATCGGCAACAATGATGCGCTCGCCAGCAAAGTCGTGCGTCACGCCAAAAAACGTCAGGCGTGCCTCGACCTCGCCCGGAATCACCTGTGGCTCAAGCCCCAGATCGCGCAGGCCGTCCAGCAGCAGCGCGGCATTGGACGCATCGCGCGCGGCGCTCGTGCACGTGGTACAGATGCACGCGGCCCCAAAGGCACGGGCCTCGTCCACAAACATGCGACACGCGGCGAGTACGCGCTCAACGGCCGCCTCGCAAAAGCGGCCCGTCGCGTCCACGCCCTCGCCCAAGTCGGTGATCTCGGTATGCTTGGACGATTCCACGATCGCCCCGGCCTCGACCTGCGCTAACACCAGTCGCGACGACACTGTTCCCAGGTCGATCGCGGCTACCTTATAGCGTTTGCAATCTGCCATTGCAGGCTCCCCTCCGGGCGCTATTTGCCGTTGGACACGACCGTCTGGCCCTCGACGCCGTTAAACCCAAACAGCATGTCGAGCGCCTGGATGTACCACGGGGCGTCCTTACCGACTTCTTCGATTTCCTTGGCAACTTCGCTGGCCTTCTTGGCGTT
>URWZ01000280.1 GCA_900551625.1 uncultured Collinsella sp. | reverse complement strand
TGAACAGCGTGGTCTTGCCGCAGTTTTGGTTGCCGGCGAGGGCAAAATGCAGCGGTGCGCCCTCGGGCACGGCTGTCTTTGCCGCGCGGGGCGAATACGTCCCCTCGCCCAGGGCCGGATGCTCCGTCGTGCCGATTGCGGCGTTAGCGCGCGGACCCGTATCGGTGTCGTGAATGCCCACGAGCTCGATACGAGCGGCATCGTCCTTGCGCAGCGTCAACTCGTAGCCACGCAGGCGAATCTCGAGCGGGTCGCCCATAGGAGCGTATTTCATCATGGTGACTTCGGTGCCCGGCGTTAGGCCCATGTCCAAAATATGCTGTCGGAGTGCCTGATCGTCCGATGCCACCGATGCGACAACGGCATCCTTTCCAATCTCGAGTGTATCGAGTCTCACGTCCGCGTTCCTCCCCCGGCGCCCACAGGGCATTGCATTTTGTTTATCTTGGCTAACCGTTTGCCATGGCTAACCATTTAACCACGCATGATAGCGCGAACACATAGTGACGTTCAATTAACAGATTGCCGCCCTGGCGGGCTCGCAGCGTCAAGTGGTTACGCGGTTTGGTAAAACGCCGTAACTAAAACCCGTGGCGCTCCAGGAAGCGGAAGGCTAGGCGAATCCAAGGACGGACAGCCGCCTGCTTGTCCTCGTTGTCGACCGCAGTGTTGGCGTTGCCGAGCGAAAGGCCGTGGCCGCCCTGGTCAAAGACGTGCATCTCGCATGCGACGCCCTCCTCGGCCATGCGCTGCGCAAACGGATAGACCTGCGCGATCGGCGCCGTCTTGTCATCGGACACGCCCCACACAAAGGTCGGCGGCATCTGGCGCGAAACATGTGTGGAGGGGCAGATATCGGCCAGGTGCTCGTCAGTTGCCTCGCCACCCGTCACCATCGACAGGTAGTCGTTGAGCAGATCGCGCCCCGTCTTGCCGCCCGTCTTGGGCACACGCAAGTCAATGCGCGGATCGCGCGTCTGCATGTCGCGCACATAGGCAAAGTCGAGCAGCGGATAGCCCAGCACCACGGCATCGGGACGAATGTCGTCCGGACGCGCCCCGGCAAGTGCCACGAAGGGGCCGGTCTTCCACTGTGTCGCCAGCGAGGCGCAGATCATACCGCCCGCAGAAAAGCCCACAACGCACACGCGCTTGGGATCGACATGCCACTCGTCGGCATTCGCACGAACCGTGGCGACCATCTTGGCAAGATCTGCCTGGGGGTGCGGAAAGCTCACGTCACCCGTGCCACTCGTCACATAGTTGAGCACAAAGGCCTGGTAACCGTGATCCAAAAACGCAAACGCCACGGGATCCTGTTCATGCGGGGCGATATGCGTAAACGCACCTCCGCCGCAGATAATCACGGCAGGGCGGCGGCCATTCGGTTTATCGGGCAGCGGCTCGGCACCCAAATACGTAAACGTCGCTGGATATTCCTCGGTCGGCTCCTCGCCCCACAGCGCGTGGTTCTCGACAATCATATGTGCTCCCTTCGCGCAAATTATGCGCCCTTGTTTTTCGTCTTCAAGCGTACCCCACTTGAGCCCGTGGCACAGAAACACTTCAGCAACAAGCTTCCCATCAACTGATATATCACATAATCCCAGCTCAGGACCATCGCTGAGCAGCGTAGAATAGGGGACGTTGACCAAGCCGCGAAACACATATGAAACGTTTCCGGCAAACCAAACGCGCGATATGCGCCTATTTAAGTTGGAGGCAACTATGGGTCTGCTCGATTCGCTTAAGTCCACCTTCACCTCGACGGGCGAGGCGTCCGTTCCGCCCGCAGCAAGCTTCGCCACCCGCGAAGGCGTCATCTATGCCCCCGTCAACGGCGTGCTCGTCAACCTGAACGAGGTCCCCGACGAGACGATCGCCTCGGGCATGCTTGGCCAGGGCTATGGCATCGAGCCCATTACCGGCACCATCTATGCGCCCGCCAACGGCCGCATCGGCGCTACCACCGTCACCAACCACTCCATTGGCATGATCACCGAGGACGGTCTTCGCGTATTCATCCATGTTGGCCTGGGCACCGTGGAAATGAACGGCAAGGGTTTTGCCCGCTTTGTCGAGATGGGCGATGTGGTCAAGGCAGGCCAG
>URWZ01000279.1 GCA_900551625.1 uncultured Collinsella sp. | reverse complement strand
CATACATAGCGGCCGTCTTCGTCTTTAACTGCCTGAGGCCAGCTCGACTGATCGGCGCGCTCACCCAAGCGATCGGTGGCAACGCACACCTTAAACGCGGAGCCCAAATCGACGCCAGATGTAACAACGCGTGCCTCATCCGTGTTCTGCTTGATAGAGAACAGCGCCATACCACGACCGTGAACACCCCAACGGTCCATTTTCATGCTCTCGAGCTTGGAGGTGACGCGGGCATCGAAGATACGCTCCTGCATATCCTGCGGTACACCCGAGCCGTTATCCAGGAAGAGGAGGGTGCGAACACCCTCCTCCTTGGTCGTGGCAAGATAGACCTTATCGGCTCCGGCATCGCGAGCATTACGCAGCATCTCGATGACAATGTCCTCTACATGCTGAATATCATGCTTGGCCTGACGGCGTTCGGCCTCCGAAACGCGGAGGCGGACATACCCCTCGCCAAGGTTTTCCTCGACGCGAAGGTTGCCCTCCCCCGACATCGACGCGATAAATGAGATGAGCTCGTTCGCGTCGCTCATGTTATTTAGCGATATCGACAGCGCGGCTCTCGCGAATCACGACGACGCGCACCTGACCGGGATACTCCATCTCTTCCTCGATCTGATGGGCGATATCGTGCGCAAGCACCGTGGACTGGGCATCGGAGATCTTGTCAGGCTGAACCATGACATGAACCTCGCGACCGGCCTGCATGGCATAGGTACGCTCGACGCCGTCGTGAGAGTTGGCAATCTCCTCGAGCTTCTCAAGACGCTTGATGTAGTTCTCGGCCGACTCGCGGCGGGCACCGGGACGAGAGGCGGAAACGGCATCGGCGGCCTGAACCAGGACGTCGAGCACCGTGTTGGGATCGACGTCGGCATGATGGGCCTCGATCGCGTGGACGATAACGGGCTTCTCGCCATAACGGCGGGCAAGCTCGGCGCCAATGACAGCATGCGGGCCCTCAACGTCGTGGTCGATGGCCTTACCCAGGTCGTGCAGAAGACCAGCGCGCTTGGCGGTCACAACATCCAGACCGAGCTCGGAGGCCATAACGCCGCACAGGTCGGAAACCTCAAGCGAGTGCTGCAGAACGTTCTGACCAAACGAGGTGCGGTAGCGAAGAGCACCCAGGGTCTTGACGATCTCGGGATGCAGGTCGTGGATACCGGTATCGAAGGCGGCCTGCTCGCCAGCCTCGCGCACACGCTGCTGAACCAAATCGGCGGCCTTGTGATACATCTCCTCGATGCGGGCAGGGTGAATACGACCGTCGGCAATGAGGTTCTCGAGCGCCACGCGGGCGGTCTCACGACGGACCGGATCGAAGCTCGAGAGTACAACGGTCTCGGGAGTGTCGTCAATCACGAGGTTGACGCCGGACACCTGCTCAAAGGTGCGGATGTTGCGACCCTCGCGACCGATGATACGACCCTTGAGGTCATCGGAGGGAATATGAACGGAAGTAACGGTGACCTCGGCGGTATGGTCGGCGGCGCAACGCTGAATCGCCAGGGAGAGAATCTCCTGAGCGGTCTTGTGGCACTCGGCGCGGACCTGCTGCTCGGACTCACGGATGATGGTGGCCGCCTCGTGGGTAACCTCGCCGCGGACCTTGTCGAGCAGCTCCTTGTGAGCGTCCTCGCGCGTAAGGTCGGCAATACGCTCAAGCTCGGAAGTCTGCTTGGCGCAGAGCTCCTCAAGCTCGCGAGAGCGCTTCTCGACCTGACCGGCCTGGCTGGACAACTGATGCTCGCGTTTATCGAGCGCATCGTTGCGGCGATCGAGCGATTCCTCGCGCTGCATCACACGATTTTCGAGCGTGCGAATCTCGCTCTTACGCTGCTTGTCCTCGGCCTCAGCGGCCTGCTTGTTCTTGATGATCTCTTCCTTGGCCTCGAGCAGAGCCTCTTTTTTGAGGGTCTCGGCCTGACGCTTTGCATCACCGATCAGGGACTCTGCCTGCGCGTGTGCCGACTGGATCTTTTCGTCGGCCTCGTGAAGACTACCCTGCTTGGCGGTGCGCATGTAGGCAATGGCGGCGATGGCACCCAAAACGAGGCCAACGAGCGCTGCAATGATAGGCATGCTCACTCCTTTTTATGGATTCGTTACACAACAAAGCG
>URWZ01000278.1 GCA_900551625.1 uncultured Collinsella sp. | reverse complement strand
CTCGCCCAGTATGCCCATCATCTCGCCGCGCATACGGTCACTCGTGTCGTCGTCGGCAAAGCGGCGCACCTCGGCGCGTGCCAGCGAATCGACCGTCATGCGCTCCTTACCGTTGAGCCCCAGATCGGACCACGCAAGCATGTACGGCCAGGAGCGCTCGACAAATGAACGGGCCGAGACGATCGGCGCCGTCGGTAGCATGCGGCGGGCGGCCTCGCCCTGGCGCACGAGCATCAGCAGCAGCGAGCAGACCTCGGGCTTGGCGGCGGCCATCGGGATGTCGTCGAAAGGTCGATTGCGGTCTACGTGCGACTCAAGCGCACCATCGACCTCGCCCGGCTCAAGCCCGCCAAGCAGCTGTGCCGCACGATCGAGCATGTCAACCGGACCGGCGAGCGTCGAGAGCGCCTGCGCCAGCACGCGATCCATGCAATCCTCTACCGCGTTGAGCGTCACGAGCTCTTGGGGCACCACGGCCGAGGCGCGGTTGCGCACGCGTGCCACAAACTCGAGCGTCGACAGATACACATCGCCAAAGGGCGCATAATCGCCCTGGTAGCCACCGCAAAGCGCGGGCGCCGCCAGCGCGTACTCGGTCTTGGAAAGCGGGCTCAGCGCCATAGCGCCCAGCTCGAGCGCCGTATCCTCGAGCATCAGGCCCAGCGCACGCGAACGCAGGCGTTCGGCATCGCCCGCCGACACGTCGCGATCGAGCACGCGCGCCGCATCCGGCGCATCGCGCTCGACAGTGCGAATGTGCAAGCGCTCGGCGATTGAGCGAACAGCGGAACAACGGGCGGCCTCGGCCTCCTCCTGCGCCGGCGTAAAGATGCGATTGCGCCCCAGCACCAGGCCAATCACATTACGCGGACCCAAGGCATCGACGGCAAGTGCCGCCAACAGGGACGACGGCAAATCGCCCTCGAGCGCCACCACGGCACGCGACGCGCCGCGGGCGCGGGCATTGTCGCGCACGGCAAGCACCAGCGCCTGCCACAGCCACTCCTCGGAGCGAAACTGGGGCAGCTCGTGGTCCTCCAGGGCATCGAGCATCACGCCGCGCTGAATCTCCTGAACCAGCAGGCTCTCCTCAAAACACGGCGCCTGGGCCACCACGCGACCGCAGTCGTCGAGCACAAACGAACCGCCGGTATACACCGACTCGTCATAGGCACCGATCGGCGCCATGCAGGCAAACCATACGCTGCGCTTGGACGCGATCTTGCGGTAGGCACCGCTGCGCACGGCGGCGACGGCAGCTGTCTCGCGGTCGGTCATGTCAAACGCGTTGAACTGGAAATAGGCAATGAGGTCGACACCGGTCGGCAGCATTTCGAGCTCGCGGTCCAGGTCAAACACCACGGCGATGCGCACGCCGTCCACGTCAAACACCGGAGGCGCCCAACGCGCGTCGTTGCTCTCGCCACGTTGCAGGGCGATGCTTGTGCGCGCGGGCACCACGCGACCGTCTTTGAGCATCATGTAGTCAAGCAGGGGCTGGCCCTCAAACGAAACCGCAGAGGGCACGATGCAGATCATGTCGAGCTCTTGGATGCGCTCGGCAACGCCCGTCAGGCCCATCAACATATCGTGCTCAAAATCGGCAGCGCCCACCAGGCTGCCCGGCATGGCGCCCATAAAGAGCGGGGCCGGAACGCACAGCGCGCGCGCGCCGCGCTCATGAGCCAGGCGAGCCTGGTCCTCGATGCGGCCGCAAATGCCCTCGATGTCACCCAGGCGCATATCGATCTGTGCAAGTGCGAGCTTCATGGCCCAGCCTTTCCGTCGTAAATCGTCGTTGCCGTAGTAAAAGCGCCGGCCGCATAATGCAGTCGGCGCTTGCATGTGCATATGCTAGCTATGATACCCCGAGCGGGGGCGCGCTCCTAGAATGTCGCGGACCACAGCCCGTGCAGGTTGCAGTAGGCATAGACGGTACCGGTCTTGGAGCCGCCCGCGAAAAACGTCGCGGGTTTCATGCCGGGCTCAAGGTAATGGACCTCTAAGCGGCCCTCGGCCTCAAGGGCGATCCACTCAATGTAGTGCTCGGGCAGGCTGGGGTGCTCGACCGAGCCAACGCGTGCGCGAATCACGTGACCGTCGCGCTCGGTCTCGACAACAGGCACGTGCTTCT
>URWZ01000277.1 GCA_900551625.1 uncultured Collinsella sp. | reverse complement strand
GAGATAGCGTAGCGTCTCGTGGGCTCGGAGATGTGTATAAGAGACAGCTTCAATTCTTCCTGCGGCATCGCTCAGTCCTCTCTCGTGATCGGGGCAACCGTCGCCCCGCAAAATGCAACTAAGTCATCTGGAGCAAGCTCAAGCTGATAGCCGCGCTTGCCACCCGAGATAAAAATGGTATCCCAAAGGACGCATGTCTCATCGATCAGCGTCCGGAAGCGTTTTTTCATACCGACCGGGCTGCAACCGCCGCGGACATACCCCGTCGCGGCAAGCAAATCTTTGACATGCATCATGGTCAGCGACTTTTCGCCTGCGGCGCGCGCGGCGGCCTTGAGGTCGAGCTCGTCGGCAACGGGAATGCAGCACACGACATGGTCGTTGGACGGCGTCGTGCAGACCAGGGTCTTAAATCCCTGACCGGGCTCCTCGCCAAGCTGCTCGGAAATCGCGACGCCCAGCCCCGACGATTCGTCGCCATCGTCTTCGTACGTATGGAGAACATAGGAGATGCCGGCGCTTTCCAGCTCGCGCATCGCATTGGTTTTTGGCGTCTTAACAGCCTTTGCCATGGCACATCCTTTCCCTCGCAGAGCGACGCAAGGATTAAGTATAGGGCCAATTCCGTCGCATATGCCATCTCGACACACAGAAGCGCCACCGAATCAGGAGGAATCGGTGGCGCGTCGGTACTACAACGTCTCTTTACTGCGCGTCGAGCTGCGCCTGACGCTCACGGTCGCGCTTGAGCAACGGCGCCAAGAACTTGCCCGTGTAGCTCTGCGAACATGCCGCGACTTGCTCCGGCGTGCCTGAGACCACGACGGTTCCGCCGCCATTGCCGCCCTCGGGACCCATATCGATCAGGCGGTCGGCAACCTTGATGACATCAAGGTTGTGCTCGATCACCAGAACTGTGTTGCCCGCATCGACCAGGCGTTGCAACACGTCGAGCAGCTGGCGAACATCCTCAAAATGAAGGCCGGTTGTGGGCTCGTCCAAAATGTAGAACGTCTTGCCTGTCTGACGGCGATGAAGCTCCTTGGCGAGCTTCACGCGCTGCGCCTCGCCACCCGAAAGCGTCGTTGCCGGCTGGCCCAAGCTCACGTAGCCCAGACCCACGTCATATAGGGTCTGCAGTTTGCGCTTAATCTGCGGGATATTCCCAAAGAAAGCCAGTGCTTCGGTGACACTCATGTCGAGCACGTCCGAGATTGTCTTGCCGCGGTAGGTAACCTCGAGTGTCTCGCGGTTATAACGCTTGCCGCCACATACCTCACAGGGGACATAGATATCGGGAAGGAAGTGCATCTCGATCTTGATCTGGCCATCGCCTTTGCACGCCTCGCAGCGACCGCCGCTTACGTTAAAGGAGAAACGTCCCGGCGAGTAGCCGCGCGCCTTCGACTCCGGCGTGCTTGCAAACAGCGCACGCAGATCATCCCACAGGCCAATATAGGTCGCAGGGTTCGAACGCGGCGTGCGACCGATCGGTGACTGGTCGATATCGATTACCTTATCGATGCACTCAATGCCCTCAATCTTCTTGTACGGCCCCACGGGACGCGTCGAACGATGGATGGCATTCGTAAGCGCGGGCGCAATCGTATCGGTGACCAGGGAGCTCTTGCCCGATCCCGAAACACCGGTAACGACCGTAAGCGTACCGAACTCAATCTTGGCGGTAACGTTTTTGAGGTTGTTAGCGCGAGCGCCCGTAATCTTAAGACAGCCGCGGCCGGGCTTGCGGCGCTCTTCGGGCACGCGGATCATCCGCTTGCCGGTCAAATAAGCACCCGTCATGGAATCGGGGCACGCCATGATATCGGCAGGCGTTCCCGCCGCGACTACGTGTCCGCCGTTGACGCCGGCGCCGGGCCCCATGTCGATCACGTAATCGGCGGCACGGATTGTATCCTCGTCGTGTTCGACGACGATAACGGTATTGCCGATATCGCGCAGGCGCTCGAGCGTCTTGATCAAGCGCTCGTTGTCACGCTGATGAAGACCGATCGAGGGCTCGTCCAGAATATAGAGCACGCCCATGAGGCCGGCGCCGATCTGCGTTGCCAGGCGAATGCGCTGGGCCTCACCGCCGGAAAGCGTCGCCGAGGCGCGATCGAGCGTCAGATAGTCGAGTCCGACATCGACCAGAAAACGCAGGCGCTCCAGGAT
>URWZ01000276.1 GCA_900551625.1 uncultured Collinsella sp. | reverse complement strand
CATTCCTTTCGATTTTTGCGGCGCCACTTTGCCGGACGCACGCAGGGTTACCGTGATTTGGACCGAGTCACCGGCCCGTTGAGGATGTGACAAAGGAACTGTCCCTTTGTCACATGTGGCCGAAAAACTCGGCGTCTGCTGCTCGCCAGGGGCGGAAGGTGGCGGGATCGACCTTTACGTGCGCCGCGGCGGGTACGTCGTACCATTTGACCGTGTAACCGGCGCCGTGAGAGCAAAAGACCGAGTCGGGCGTGTTGGGCAGATCGGCCTCGGGCTCATAGGCGGCCGTCTCGATTACGTGCTCGACATCATGGCAAGCCGCATAGCCGGCGAACTCCAGGCACAGACGCCCGCGACCGCTCGTGTAGGCGGCCACCTCCAGCGCGTAATCCTGCACCTCGGATGCCGGCACGCGGCCCACAAGATTCGCCCGGTCGCCCGCCATCGTCGGCGGCTCGTACTCGGCACCCATGCGCGTAGCGTCTGACAACGCCCTGCCCACGCACTCCCCCGGCACCTCAAGCTCAAAGTGGTACCACGGCTCCAGCAGCACCGCCGCGCCGGCCTCACGCGCCTGCATGAGTCCCTGTCGAATCGCGCGATACGTGGCCTGGCGAAAATCGCCGCCCTCGGTGTGTTTGGCATGCGCACGGCCGCCCGTGAGCGTAATGCGCACATCGGTGATGGGCGAGCCGGTCAGCACGCCCAGGTGATCGCGCTCCATGGCGTTGGTGAGTGCCAAACGCTGCCAGTTAAGATCGAGCTCGTCGGTCGAGGTCACGGTGCCAAACTGCACGCCCGAACCCGCTGGCAACGGCTCCAGGCGTAGATGCACCTCGGCATAGTGGCGCAGTGGCTCAAAGTGGCCCACGCCCTCAACCGGCTGCGAAATAGTCTCCTTATAGAGAACGCCGCCGGGCTCAAACTCGACCGCAAGGCCAAAACGATCGGCCAGCACGCGCTGCACGACCTCGAGCTGCACGGCGCCCATCAACTGCAAATGAATCTGCTCCAGATGCGTATTCCAGCTTACGCCGAGCATAGGATCTTCATCCGCCAGCTCAGTCAGTGCTTTGAACACCGTATGGACATCGTGCTCGTTCGGCAGCACCGTATAGGTGAGGACCGGCGCAATGACAGGCGCATCGCCCGCGGGCTCCGCACCCAGGGCGTCCCCTGGGCGAAAGTGCGCAAGACCCGTCACGGCACAAATACCGCCAGCGGCAACTTCTTGGGCAAGCTCATACTTCTCGCCGTTATAGATGCGCACCTGGTCGATCTTTTGCTCCCAAGTGGAGGCGCCAGAGCATCCCTCGACAACTTGCTTTGCACGCAGCACACCGCCCGTCACCTTGACCCAGGCAAGACGCTCGCCACGCTCTCCACGACTCACGCGGTAGACACGCGCGGCGAACTCCTGGGGCCATGTTCGCTCGCGCATCAGAGCACATATGCCGTCGAGCAGCTCTGCCACACCCTGGTCCTTGAGCGCCGAGCCGGCAAAGCAGGGAAAGAGCTTGCGCTCGGCAACCATGCGCGACAGCGTTGCGACGGAAAGCTCACCCGCTTCAAGAAACTCCTCGAGCGCCGCCTCGTCCAACGCAGCAGCGTCCTCCTGAACGGCACCGCCCGCCAACAGTTCGTTGGCATCCAGGCAGCCTTCGGAAAGACGCTGCCCAAGCTGTGCCAGCAAAACATCGCGGCCGGGATTCTCCAAATCGATTTTGTTGATATAGATGAACGTCGGAATGTCATAGCGCGCAAGCAGGCGCCACAGGGTTTCGGTGTGTCCCTGCACGCCATCGTTGGCGCCCACAACCAAAATCGCGTAGTCCAGCGCGCGCAACGTGCGCTCCGCCTCGGCAGAAAAATCGACATGCCCCGGTGCATCCACGAGCATGACGTGGGTATCACCGTGGTCGAGCACGGCTTGCGACGAGAAAATCGTGATGCCACGTTCGCGCTCGATCTCGTTCGTATCCAGATGCGAATCGCCATCGTCCACGCGGCCGCGCTTGCGAATGCGACCCGCGTTGAACAGCATGGCCTCGGCCAGCGTGGTCTTGCCGGCATCGACATGCGCCAAGATTCCAACGACCGCTTGCTTCGACATGGCTCTCCTCTTACTGTCTCTTATACACATCTGACGCTGCCGACGATATGCAGTGTGTAGATC
>URWZ01000275.1 GCA_900551625.1 uncultured Collinsella sp. | reverse complement strand
AAGCAGCGTTGGTCTCGTCCTCGTCGGTCCATACATGCTTAGGCATGGGACGGAAAATCTGGAAGAGCATCGCAACCAGCAGCGCAATGGCCACAAACGTCCAGATACCAAACTGCCCCAGAACAAGCAGGTTGTAGAACTGGTTGATGAACAGGGCGATCACCCAAGCAAAGGCGCACTCGTAGCCGATGGCGATCGCAGTCCACTTGCCGGAATCCATCTGGTTGCGGATGGTGCCAATGGCGGCAAAGCACGGAGCGCACAGCAGGTTGAAGGCGCCGAAGGCAACGCAAGCGCCCATGGTGGGGAACATGCCGGCAAACGCGGTCCACAGGCTCGGGTCGGTCTCGCCCGCGTCGGCGACGGACAGCAGCGAGCCGGCGGTGGCGACGACGTTCTCCTTGGCGACGAGGCCAGAGACAGTCAGCGCGGTGGCCTGCCAGGTGCTAAAGCCGAGCGGGGCGAAGATCCAAGCGACCAGGTTGCCCAGCATGGCAAGCACGGAGTAGTCCATAAACTCCTCGGGGATGCCGTCCATCGCAGGCAGGAAGCCAAAGGAACCGTTATAGCTACCAAAGTTGGAGAGGAACCAAACGACGACGGTGGACGCAAAGATGACCGTGCCGGCCTTCTTGATAAAGGCCCAGCAGCGCTCCCACACGTGCAGCGCCCAGGAACGGATCGCCGGGAAGTGGTAGGCAGGAAGCTCCATGACAAACGGGGTCGGACGGCCGGCGAAGAGCTTGGTCTTCTTGAGCATGAGGCCCGAGGCGATGACGGCAAAGACGCCCAGGAAGTAGAAAAGCGGGCTGATCCATGCGGCTGTGGTGGAAGAATCGCCAATGATGGAGCCCATGAGCAGGGCGATGATCGGCAGCTTGGCGCCGCAGGGGATGAACGTGGTGGTCATGACCGTCATGCGGCGGTCCTTCTCGTTCTCGATGGTCTTGGTGGCCATGACGCCGGGGACGCCGCAGCCTGAGGACACGAGCATGGGGATGAACGACTTACCGGACAGGCCAAAGCGGCGGAACACGCGGTCCATGATAAAGGCGACGCGGGCCATGTAGCCGCAGTCCTCCAGGAAAGACAGCATCACAAAGAGCAGGAACATCTGCGGCACAAAGCCAAAGATGGCACCCAGGCCGCCGACGATACCGTCGCAGACCAGCGAATCGACCAGGCCACCGTCCTCGGTGCCGCCCGCCACAAGTGCGTCGTGAACCATGGTGGTAATACCCGGGACATAGGGGCCGTACTGCGCCGGGTCAACCGAGTCGGCGTCGTCGCCCGCAGCCTCGACAGCCGCGTCGTAGGCTTCGCGACCCTGGCCGAGTACGTACCAACCGTCGGTACCGAAGAGCTGGTCGTTGGTGAAGTCGGTCACCGTGCCGCCCAAGGTAGAAACGGCGATGTAGTACACGCAGAACATGATGACCACAAAGATCGGCAGGCCCAGGATACGGTTGGTAACCACGCGGTCAATCTTCTCGGAGGTGCTCATCTTGGCAGGAGCCTTGGTCATGCACTCGTCGATAATGTGCGCGATGACGCCATAGCGCTCGCCGGTGATGATGGACTCGGCATCGTCGTCGCAATCCTGCTCGCACTGGGCGACCAGCTCCTCCACGCGAGCGGCCTTCTCCTTGGTGAGGTTGATGAGCTTGCAGGCGTCCGCATCGCGCTCGAACAGCTTGACGGCGTAATAGCGGCGCTTGTTGGCGGAAACGCTCGCCGGCAGGTTGTTCTCGATGTGCGTCAGGACATCCTCGATGGAGGAGTCGAACTTGTGCTCCGGCACCTGGCCCTTGGAAGCAGCGGACTTCTTAACCTGCTCGAACAGCTCCTTGATGCCCTTGTTCTTAAGAGCGGAGATCATCATAACCGGGCAGCCGAGCTTCTTGGAGAGCTTGTCCGTGTCGATCTTGTCACCGTTCTTCTCGACCAAGTCGGCCATGTTGAGGGCAACGACCACGGGCAGGCCGGTCTCGATAACCTGAAGCGCCAGGTACAGGTTGCGCTCGAGGTTGGTGGCGTCGACCACCTGGACGACGACATCGGGCTCTCCGCTCATGAGGTAATCGCGCGAGCATTGTTCCTCGGGACTGTAGGGGGAAAGCGAGTAGATGCCGGGGAGGTCCGTAATGGTAACGTTCTTGTCGCTTAGGAGCTTGGCTTCCTTTTTCTCAAC
>URWZ01000274.1 GCA_900551625.1 uncultured Collinsella sp. | reverse complement strand
CGAGATAGCGTAGCGTCTCGTGGGCTCGGAGATGTGTATAAGAGACAGTTCCAGTTACTCTGCGGGCAGGAACTCGGCAACGGTCTTGGCGATTCCGACACCCGTCAGACCGTAGTGCGCGAAGACCTCGGGCGAGGTGCCAGTGATGACCGGCGCGTCGGGCAGGCTCAGGCACTTGACCGGACGCGGACAATGCTCGCCCACGACCTGCGCGACCATAGAACCTAGGCCGCCGAAGGGACTGTGCTCCTCGACAGTCACGACAGCGCGCGTGGCACCGGCGGCCTCAATCACGGCCTCGGCGTCAAGCGGCTTGACGCAATACATGTCGAGCACCGTTACCGAGATACCCTGCTCGGCCAGCAGGTCGGCAGCGTCCACGGCATGGCGGACCATCTCGCCGGTGGCGACGAGCGTCACATCGGTGCCGCGGCGCACCCAGGTGGCGCGATCCATCTGGAACGGGCACTCGTCCTCGGTGTACACGTCCTCGACCGGATTGCGGCCCACGCGGATATAGGCCGGCTTGTTGTCGGCAACCAGGGCGCGCACGAGCTCGGCGGTCTGAAAACGATCGCTTGGCAGATACACGCGCATGTTCGGGATAGCGCTCATGGCGGCGATATCCTGCGCGGAGTGATGGCTCATGCCTAGAGCGTCGTAGGACACGCCGCCCGAGATGCCGATGAGCTTGACGTTGGTGTTGGAGTACGAGACGTCGACCTTGCACTGCTCATACGAGCGCGTGGTCACAAAGGACGCCGGCGAGGCGGCCCAGGCCTTCTTGCCGCACGAAGCCATGCCGGCGGCAATACTCACCAGGTCCTGCTCGGCGATGCCGACTTCGACGGACTGCTGGGGATACTGATCGAAGAACGGCGTGAGCGATGCGGAGCCGCGGGAGTCGGAGCACAGGACGACGATGTCCTTATCGGTCTCGGCGGCCTCGAGCAGCGTGTCGCAGATAACCTTGCGGTTGGCGATCTTGTTAGCCATTGATGGCCTCCTTATGGGCAGCGAAATCGGCGATGATCTGGGCATATTCCTCATCGTTGGGCAGGTGGTGATGCCAGGCGGCCTTGTCCTCCATGACGGGCGAGCCATAGCCCTTCACCGTGTTGAGAATGATGACCGTGGGCTTTCCGCTGGTCTCTGCCGCAAGCGTCAGCGCGGCGTCGATGGCTCGAACGTCGTTGCCCGGAATGGAGAGCACGTTCCAGCCGAAGGCGGCCCAGCGCTCCTCCTGCGAATCCTGCTTCATAACGTCCTCGGTGCTGCCGCTGATCTGCAGGCGGTTGCGGTCCACGAGCGCGCACAGGTTATCGAGCTGGTAGTTGCCACCGCTCATGGCGCCCTCCCAGACCGAGCCCTCGGCAAGCTCGCCGTCGCCCATGATGGTGTAGACGCGGTAGTCGCGGCCGTCCATCTTGCCGGCAAGCGCCATGCCGACGGCCACGGGCAGGCCATGGCCCAGCGAACCCGAGTTCATCTCGATGCCCTTGAGCTTGTTGTTGGGGTGGCCGATGTAGGGGCTGCCGAACTTGGAGAAGCGGGCCTTGACGTCGTCGAGGTCCAGATAGCCCTCGTGGCACAACACCGCGTAGTAGGCCTCCATGGCGTGACCCTTGGAGAGCACAAAACGGTCGCGGTTGGGATCGTCGACGGTCTCGGGCGAAATGTTAAGGTGGTTGGCATAGAGGGTCATGAGGGCGTCGATCACCGACATGTCGCCGCCAATATGGCCGCCGGCGCCGGCCATGATGATATCGACGCAATCGCGGCGAAGGTCCCAACGCAGGGACTCTAGCTCTTCGATAGTTGCCATTTCTACTCTCCTCGCAGGTAGGCTTTAACGTCTTCTTCGATGGGATCATATAAATCGGGGGCGATGCCGAGGTACTTGCACGCCTCGTAAAGCACCGGCACCACGTTGGCGTGAATAGCGACGCAGTGGTGGATGTAGGGACCCTCGACGATCTTGGCCTCGAGGCGCTTGAGATTGTCGACCTCGACCCACAGATAGGTGCCCATGCCGGCCGGGCCGTCGATGCCGCGGGCGTTGCCCAGCAGCAGCGAGTACTCGCCGTTGTCGCGGTCAAAGCGGGCAAGGGTGAGGTCGCCGTGCTTGGCCTCGGCCGTCAGCGCACCGGGGTGATCGAAAGCCAGCGGGTAGGTGAGCTTGGGTTTGACGGCCGCGCAGCTGCAGGGCCAGGGGCCGCAATG
>URWZ01000273.1 GCA_900551625.1 uncultured Collinsella sp. | reverse complement strand
TTCCCATCGTGCTCTATTACTATCTGGGCTTTTCGACCTCAGAGATTGCCGAGTTACTGCATGTGCCAGCCGCGACCGTTCGAACGCGTTTAGCTCGTGGTCGATCGAAGCTCAAGTTCATCCTAGAGGAGGGCGACCGTGAAATCCAATCAAATCAAGCAGGCCTTCGAGTCCATCCAAGCCGATAGTGATCTTGCAGATCGCGTCCTAAACACCGCTGCGGGTGAGCCGCTTCATCGAAAGGGCCACGCGAAGCCCCTCTATGTTGCCGTAATCGGATGTCTTGTCGGAGTGCTGGCGACCGGAGGAGTCGCCTACGCCGTTGTCAATTCCGGCTATTTTGCCTCAGCTTGGGGAAACCACGGCAACGGGGATTCCATCACCTGGACCAACGGCGGCTCATTGGGGACTAAATACACCTACACCAGAGAGTTTGGTGATGGCATCGCGCCCCAAAGCCTGGAGGGTGCAGTCCACAAGGTTAATCTGTCCGTCGAGGGTAACGGCTATACGCTCGATATCCATGAGATGGCTATCGATAAAAACGGTTGCGGCGCCGTGACGTTTACGTTGTCCAATCCAAATGGAGTTAACTGCTACAAGCCGGCAGCAGAGATCGG
Source organism: uncultured Collinsella sp. (assembly GCA_900551625.1). GTDB lineage: Bacteria > Actinomycetota > Coriobacteriia > Coriobacteriales > Coriobacteriaceae > Collinsella. Next base: position 1,608 of record URWZ01000273.1, on the reverse strand, counting down.
CGAACTTGTTCTTTATGGTGAAGAAGAACGGGGCATCGGCACGCCCGACATGAAGTTCGGCGAGGAATGGGCTGACACACACTGCACCATTGATAAGGACACATCAAGCGATACTGTCATTAATGGCACGATGTACTTTGCTTCTATGGATCGCGAGCGAGGTTTTCAACATGCGGTCACCTGGAATATCTCGTGGACCGAGGGCGAAGGCGAGGATGCGAAGCCGTTCGAGGCATCGACGCCCGAGTTTAGCGTTGGAGCGTACGTCGATACAAAGGAACTCCGCTCCGGTGACTCGCCTCTTGAGATTAGCCCGTTTTCCATCCAGACGCACATCGATGATTTGGGCGATGAAGCAGTCACGAAAAAGCTGACCGTCAGCTACAAGGATGGATCGGAGCAGATTATCGAAGATGACGACGCAGGGGTGTTCAACTTATATTTTTCTTATGCGCGCAATAGCGGAGAGAACAACTGGGTGCCGACAAAACTGATCAATGTCGATCAAGTGGTCTCGGTAACCCTTGAGGGCACGAGATACACATCAACAGGAGAGACCGAAACAGAAGTACCCTTTACCATCGTCTATTCGTAAGGTCTAGGCCGCTTCCCAAGAGGGGAAGCGGCCTATTTTGCGTTGCATGGGTGGTTAAAGCGGGCGATATTCGTCTGAATTTCGGAAGTATGCGGCAAAATCTGGAACTGCCGACCAGGCCGCAGTTTTACCAACAATTTATCAGGGGTTTTGTTGCCAAAAAATGTCGTGTGCTCGGCGATCTCGAAATTTGCCGCATACTTCCGAAAACGCCGCCGATTTCCATGCGAGAGATGAGAGCAGATCACCGCTGGAGCGCAGCATTTCCCCAGATAAAACCGACCAAAATAAACCTGTCCTTTTTTGGCAGGGAACGTTGCCCCAACGAGCACGTCGGATTCCCGGCCCGGGCGGCACAGGGGTTAAGTTTGTCGCGAGTTCCGCACGAGCCGGAGGCCACTTAATGTGGCCTCCGTGCGAGCCAGGACTGTAGAGCAGCAAACTTAACCCCTGCGCCGCCCGGACCGGGAATCCGCCCTCACGCACAGGAGGGGATTCCTTTATGCCAATAAGGGACAGGTTTATTTTGGTGGGTTTTCCTGCTTGAATTTGAAACATTTCGTCCGGCCAGAGCGTATCTATGGTGAGGACCTCATCAAGAATCAGTACCGTCACCGGGAGGTGATTATGGAAGAACAAGCTTTTAGACAGGCGGTCGAAGATCACCGGGATGTCGTGTTTCGAATCGCATTGACGTATCTGCGCGATCGCGCCGATGCCGATGATGTTGCCCAAGATGTCTTTCTTAAGCTGCTCAAAAGCGATACGCAATTTGAGAGTTGGGAGCATCTTCGCCGCTGGCTTATCCGGGTCACGATCAATGAATGCAAATCGCTCTTTCGAAAGCCATGGAGGCGTGTGGAGGATATTGAGAACCTGGCCGATTCGCTTTCGACGGCGCAGGAGGAGACCAAGGCGGTCCTGTCAGACGTTATGCGACTTCCGGAGCGATTCCGTGTTCCCATCGTGCTCTATTACTATCTGGGCTTTTCGACCTCAGAGATTGCCGAGTT
>URWZ01000272.1 GCA_900551625.1 uncultured Collinsella sp. | reverse complement strand
CAAGCGTCTGACCATGGGCGTGGGTGCAGAGTATGTGCCGGAGCAGGGCATTCCCTGCGAAATCTCGCCGCAGCAGGCACGTGCCAACGCACTGCAGCTGGTGCGCCAGTATGCGGAATCCTTTGCCGGGCACGACGTGGAAGATGCGATCCAAAACGACATGATGCTCTTCTATTTCCCCATGGCGCTGGCGGACCTGCGCATGATGGCGTCCTTCCCGGGCAAGGGCCTGAGCAAGGAGACCTTGGTGTACTACGAGGTGCTCGACTGGGCATATCCCAGGGCAAACTACCTGGACGTTCGCCTCATGGGCATTTTGGAGCCGTGGGACTTTGCCAAGGTTGGGCCGTTTGACCCGGCCATGCAGGAAGGTGACTTTCGCGTTGTCTCCGTCGATGCGTCTACCAAGGACCAGGTGGTCATTGATAAGCTGGCGCTCGACATTGCCGGCAACGATGCCGAGGCGGTGCTGGGGCTCAATAAAAAGAGTATCCGCGCGTGGGCGCGCAAGGTTCGCAAGCATAAGGACGGCCTGGTGATGGTGCCTGTCTACTTTGTCGATCGTCCGGCAACGGACAGCCGCGATGGCGAGCAGGTGCGCATTGGCGTAAACGGCCAGACGGGCCGCGCGGCTGCGGTGGTGTTTAGTGACAAGCGCGAGACGCATGTGGTGGCACCGCTCAATCCCAACGTGATGCTGTCGAGCGAAAGCACCGTGCACGCCACGCCCATCGAGGTCAAATACGTTAAATCGCCCTTCCTATACCAGATCGTACGCCGTGGAGGCTGCGAGCAACCGCGCCAGGTTGCAGCCGCCGTCGAGGGTTCCTACCGAGAGGTGAAGCCCAAACGCAAGGGATTGCTCGCTGCGATCTTTGGGAAGTAGGGGAGCGCCGCACGGGACGGCTCGCAGACGTGCGGGAGTTTCGGTCGCAACGTATTGCTATCCTTGTGCTTCGCCATTAGTCGCTTCGTTGATGGCGCGGTACTCGGCACTCAGCTCGCGCGCCAGCTCTTCCTTGCTTGGAAGATACGGCAAGTATTTGGCGGCAAACACTTGGTCGTTGTCTTCGGGCAGCGTGTACTCGACAATCGAGTCGCTTTTGTCCGCGCAGAGCACGATGCCTATAGGCGGATTGTCGCCTTCGTTCATGAGCTCGCGCGTGTAGTAGTTCACATACATTTGCATCTGGCCCAGGTCCTGATGCGTAAGGTCATCGGTCTTAAGGTCGATGAGCACGAAGCAGCGCATCAGATAGTTGTAAAACACAAGGTCAATATAGAAATGGCGCCCATCAAAGGTGATGCGCTTTTGGCGCGCCTCGAAAGCGAAACCACGGCCAAGCTCCAGCAGGAACTTCTGAAGATGCGTGATGAGCGCCTGCTCTAGATCGCTCTCGCGGAACGCAGTATCGTCCGAGAAACCTAAAAACTCCAGTACATATGGGTCGCGGATGATATCCTCGGGGCGACGAGCCGGGGCGCTCTTTTGGATTTCCTGGGTGACGGCCTCCTTGTCCTTGCTGGCAAGCAGGCGCTCGCGGAACATGGTGTTGATCTGGCGCTCGAGCTGACGCGTGCTCCAACGAGAATCGGCGCATTCGTTCATGTACCAGGCGCGAGCATCAGGGTCGGGAATGCGCATCAACCTGCGGTAATGAGTCCAGCTCAATTCGCTACGCAGTGCGTCGCGAATTGGAAACGCAAGAAAGAACTGACGCATATTGCGAAGGTTTGCGATGCCAAAGCCTCTTCCGAAATCCGCGGTAAGCCTTCTGGAGAGGCCTGCAATCAATGCCTCTCCATATGCTGCGCGCTCCTCTCCGCCCTGCTCATCAACAATGCTCTTGCCGATCTCCCAATACGCCTCAACCATCGCAAAGTTAACGGCGGTATAGGCCTTGTCGCGAGCGGCGTTGAGAATCGAGGAAACCTGCTTGTAAAAAACTTCTGGCACGATTGCCGATTCTCCACGGTTTACCAGTTCGCCCATCACTGTCGCCCCACTTTCCTCTTATGGAATGCATCTTTATCGCATTTAGTTTAAAGCCTCGCGCGGACACGAATTGCTGTGCTGTCTGGCACCTTCGCATGGGAGCCTTGCGGTGACTAAAATGTGGCCATAGAGGCAGTTTTAGCGAACCCTGTGGGAGTGACACGCATGGATAACAACACTTTGCTGTTCCAGGACAAAGGTTCGGGTAGGTTTAAAGACGTTAAGATCTACCCCAACCGTATTGAGGTG
>URWZ01000271.1 GCA_900551625.1 uncultured Collinsella sp. | reverse complement strand
TTGATATCATGTGCGCTGGGGCCCGCGGAGACGGCATCTCGGTCGATGCCCTCCGCAGCCGAAGGCAAAACCGGTGCATCCGGAAGCTCGCAAGCGTAGTAGCCCCGACGCGGCATTGAGCAAATATAGCCCTCGGCAAGTAGCTGGCTATATGCATTCTCGATGGTAATGACACTGATTCCCAGATGACTGGCAAAGGCGCGCTTAGACGGAAGATGTTCCCCCGCCGCAATGCGTCCAGCTACGATATCATCTCGAATTTGCTGGTAAACATACTCATAGAGCGATGCTTCGCCGCGTTTTTCCAAATTGTAGTCAAGCATGTGTTTGCCACCTGACCTTATCGCGCTGTTCAATCTGGTATTAGTCTGACCTTGTAATTTTCTCGAAAACTGAGTATTTCGCCATACCCAGCTCCCCGATAGAATGTTCCGTCAAACAATGCACATGCCAACCAAGGGAGCAACCATGGTAGAACAGACCAGCAAGGCCGATCGCGTCAAACTCAACCGCGAGCTCGCGCAGATGCTCAAGGGCGGCGTCATCATGGACGTCACCACTCCCGAGCAGGCACGCATCGCCGAGGAGGCAGGCGCCTGCGCCGTCATGGCTCTCGAGCGCATCCCGGCCGACATCCGTGCCGCAGGCGGCGTCTCGCGTATGAGCGATCCCAAGATGATCAAGGGCATCCAAGAGGCCGTCTCCATCCCCGTCATGGCCAAGTGCCGCATCGGTCACATTGTCGAGGCGCAGATCCTGCAGGCCATCGAGATCGATTACATCGACGAGTCCGAGGTTCTCTCCCCCGCCGATGACGTTTATCACATCGACAAGACCCAGTTTGACGTGCCGTTTGTCTGCGGCGCCCGCGATCTGGGCGAGGCGTTGCGCCGTGTTGCCGAGGGCGCCACGATGATTCGCACCAAGGGCGAGCCGGGCACGGGCGACGTCGTCCAAGCCGTGCGCCACATGCGCAAGATCCAAAAGCAGATCCGTGACGTTGTCGCTCTGCGCGATGATGAGCTCTTTGAGGCAGCCAAACAGCTGCAGGTTCCGGTCGAACTGGTCCGCGAGGTCCATGCCACGGGCAAGCTTCCCGTCGTGAACTTTGCCGCCGGCGGCGTAGCGACCCCCGCCGACGCCGCGTTGATGATGCAGCTGGGTGCCGAGGGCGTCTTTGTCGGCTCGGGTATCTTTAAGAGCGGCGACCCCGCTAAGCGCGCCGCCGCCATCGTCAAGGCCGTGGCAAACTTCACCGATGCCAAACTCATCGCCGGGCTTTCGGAGGACCTGGGCGAGGCCATGGTGGGCATCAACGCCGACGAGATCGAGATCATCATGGAGGAGCGCGGGCGCTAGTCCAGCAGAAAGGATCGCACATGAGCGATTATGCAGACCAAACGGTCGCCGTGCTGGCGGTCCAAGGCGCTTTTGCCGAGCACGAGGCAAGACTATCTGAGCTGGGCGCGCACTGTATTGAGCTGAGGCAGGCGGCCGATTTGCAGCAGAACTTTGACCGCCTGGTCCTCCCCGGCGGCGAGTCCACCGTTCAGGGCAAGCTACTTGCCGAACTCGGTATGCTCGAGGGGCTTCGCATCCGCATTGTTGAAGGCATGCCTGTATTGGGGACTTGCGCCGGCTTGATTCTGCTGGCGCGCGACCTTGCCGCCCACGACGATAAGGGGACGCCGCGCCTGGCAACCATGGATGTGCTCGTTGAGCGTAATGCCTATGGCAGACAGCTCGGCAGCTTTCGCACCAAGGGGCGGGTAGACGGTATCGACGGTGAAGTGCCGCTGACGTTTATCCGTGCACCCCGCATCGTCAAGGTGCACGGCAATGCCAAAGCCCTGTCCGAAGTCGATGGCCGCATCGTCGCCGCCCGTCAAGACAACCAGCTCGGCGTCACCTTCCACCCCGAGCTCGACGACGACGCCCGCCTCCACGAGCTCTTCCTCCAAATGTAGGCAAAAACGAACGAGCGTAGATTTCCACTCTCATGCTATGCAGTCGTTGGGGACGTTCTTAAACGACTAGTCCAACAAGAACATCCCCAATGACTACATTGCGATAGACGACCACGTTTGCCCAGATAAAACCGACCAAAATAAACTTGTCCCCCTTTTGGTAGGTTTGGATCAAGGCAACGCCGATATTTTGCTACCGACAGCGAAAACCCGCCAGAGCGAGGGAGGCCCTTTTGGGGCGAGATGACGCCATAGGTTGAGCATAAGTCAGCGAGCGGGTCGCATTTGTGACAAGG
>URWZ01000270.1 GCA_900551625.1 uncultured Collinsella sp. | reverse complement strand
GGTCAAGGCTGTCGGGGCGGTTGGTAGCGGCGAGGACGACGATGCCCTTGTGGTTATCGAAGCCGTCCATCTCGGTCAGCAACTGGTTGAGCGTTTGCTCGCGCTCGTCGTTGCCGCTAAAGCCGCCGCCGTCACGCTTTTTGCCGATGGTATCGATCTCGTCGATAAACACAATGCACGGGGCCTTTTCCTTGGCCTGCTTAAACAGGTCGCGAACCTTGGCGGCGCCGCGGCCGACAAACATCTCGACGAACTCAGAACCCGAAATGCTAAAGAACGGAACGCCCGCCTCACCGGCAACGGCCTTGGCGAGCAGGGTTTTACCGGTACCCGGAGGGCCGACAAGGAGGGCACCGCGCGGCAGCTTGGCGCCAATTTCCTCGTAGCGCTGCGGCTTCTCCAGAAAGTCGACGACCTCCTTAAGGGATTCCTTGGCCTCTTCCTGGCCTGCAACATCCTTAAAGGTCACGCCCACATCTTTGGAGGCGATAACGCGAGCGCCGGACTTACCCAGTCCGCCGCCGCCAAAGCCACCACCGCCAAAGTTCATCGACGGACCGTCTTCGCCCATGGCCTTCTTCATACGGCGGTTGAGCCACCAGCCGATGAGGAAGAAAATCGCCATGGGAAGAATGAGGGTGAGCAGGTAGTAGGTCATCAGACCCGAGTTCTTATCGGGAACGACCGACTCAAGCGAGGCGCCAGATTCAAGCACGCGATCGGTAAAGCCCGCATCATTCGGCACACCGGTCGTCTTGTAGGCGATGTTCTCGTCCTCGCCCTTTTTGGTGTAATAAATCGTGTAATCGTCCGTGTTGTACTCAACCTTGTCAACGCTCTTCTTATCGAGCGCTTTGACAAACGCCGAGTAATCGGTCTTCGTAATCTGCTGCGTGTGACCGATGTTGGGGAACAGAACGGTCGAGAGCACGAGGTAGACGACGAAGGCGATGAGCACGTAGAGGATCATATTCCGTCTACGTTTGTTGTCATCCATCTCCATCTGCTTGAACTCCATCTACTGGGGTTGATAATGTTTTCTAGAATACCCAACCCGGACGGCGATAAACCGACGCCGGGCACGAAAGGACAGAGATGGCATCACTTGAAGTCGGCAAGGTTCAGATCTATACGGGCGACGGCAAGGGCAAAACCACGGCTGCGCTGGGATTGGCGATGCGCGCCAAAGGTTATGGGCTCGACGTACTCATGCTGCAGTTTGCCAAGAAGCTGCACTGCGCCGAGCACGACGCCGCGCCGCGCCTGGGACTGCGCATTGTACAGGCCGATCGCGACACACCCGAGGCCTGCGCCGAGCAGATCATGGAGCTCGCACGCGAGCAGATATCACAGGTCGACGTTCTGATTTTGGACGAACTCGGCGAAGCGATGCGCCGCGGATTCGTGACGCGCGAGGATGTGGAGGGACTGATCGCGCTGAAGCCTGCCACCACGGAGCTCGTGCTCACCGGCCGCGGGCTACTGCCTCTCGCGGACCTCGCCGACCTAGTCACCGAAATGCGCCCCGTCAAACACTACTTCGACGAAGGCCTCCTAGCCCGTCAAGGCATCGAATACTAATTGATCCAAAGGGGACGGAGGAAAACGGATCATCGACATCACGACGGAGAGAAATGATCCGTTTTCCTCCGTCTCATACGGATCATTAGGCGGTGGCGCGGCCGAGCCAGTTGCCGCTATGGTGGTAGATGGTGAACATCATGGCGGTGATGAGCCAGGTTACAGGGTAGACCAGCAGCAGGTGCTCAAGCGACGGATCGAACGGCATAATCGCAAACACCCAGATCACCCTGAGCACGACGGTGCCAAAAATCGTGAGCAGCATGGGCTGCAAGCTCACGCCGGCACCACGAATGGAGCCCGACGCGTTCTCGATAATCGAGAAAATCGCGTAGAACGGCGCAATGAAATGAAGAATCGTCGTGGTATACGCCGAAATCGAAGCATCGTCGACAAACAGACGCGACAGAGGACCCGAGAATACCAGCAGCACGGCAGACAGGCCGCCAATGAGCATAAACGACAGCACGAGCGACGTATGGTAGCCCTTGCGCATGCGCTCGTAGTTGCGCGCGCCAAAGTTCTGTGCCGAGAACGTGGTGATCGACACGCCAAGCGCCTCGGTAACCATCCAGACGATGCCATCCAAGCGGCCCGAAAGACCCCACGCCGTGGTGACATCGGCACCAAACGAATTGACCGACACCCTGTCTCTTATACACATCTCCGAGCCCACGAGACGCTACGCTATCTCGTA
>URWZ01000269.1 GCA_900551625.1 uncultured Collinsella sp. | reverse complement strand
CGCATAGACACGTCGGATACTCCTTATATAGCTAAAGTCCGCTCTACATCCTAGCAGGCTGACGTCCCAAATGAACTACTTTTTGGCGGCTTTGCGCTCGTCGCGGATGCGGGCGCGGTCCATGGCCGCCTCGACAGCCGAGAAGCGGCAACCACAGTAGTTCTGCCGATACATGCCCAGCTCGCGCGAACGGCGTGTCGCCTCGGGGTAATACGGACGAAAATCGCGAATCACCGGAGTGAGACCGCGGGCGGCAGCTAGACGCTCCAACACATCATTGCAGGTTTCGAACAACTGATACGGCGAGACGGCGAGCGTCGTGCCCACAAACTCAAACCCACGCTCCTGGGCCACACGGCACGCCTCGGCCAAGCGCAGGGCATAGCACGCGCGACAGCGACGAGGCCGATCGGCGCCCAGCGGGGCCACGCCGGCCTCCCAGCGCTCGCGGTCCTCCCCCGCCTCGACAAGCTCGATGTCACCATCGGCACACCACCGGCGCAGCTCGTCCAAACGCCGCTGCCATTCATCGTGAGGCTGAATATTGGGGTTGGTCCAGCAGATTGTGGGTTCAAACCCCTCCTCGCGCAGCAGACGGACCGGCTCAAGCGAGCATGGTGCACAACATGCATGCAGCAACAACGGCTTCATCGACATCTCCTCACCCAAAAAAGCGCACGCCAAAGGACGTGTCCTCGCAGGCGACAATGCGGCGGTCGCGCAAAATGGTCCGCACGTAATACCAGTCGCCCACACAGCCCGACAAATGCAAGCCGGCAGCCAGGTAGCACAGCAGCGGATAGCCCGAGAACGCAAACCCCAGGGCAAACGCCGCCGTCACAACAACCGTCGGCGCCAGGCAAACCGCCACGTACCGCCGGCGCGAATACACAACGCCCTCGGCGCAGGCATAGATCATCGCCGTCTCGCGATTCGCCCCAAAGGTCACCTTCGCGCCCGCAGGCGCCAGCAGCTTAAAAAACACACCGTGCACCAGCTCGTGCACGGCAAATGACGCCGCCGAAACCGCAGCCAAGCCGACCAGCCAGCCCAAAACGGCCATCCAACCGCCCGCGTCAGCCGCATCCAGGTCCGCGGGCCCACCCAGCAGCATAAACACCGGCACCAGGCACACGGCAAATGCGCCAAGCACGGCCATCCCCCACACAAAGCAGGCGTGCAGAAAATCCTCGTCCTCAAACGCATGTATGTTGGAAATCTCATTCATAGCATCTTAGGATAGCGCCCCTGCCACGTACCCGTCCGCATGTGCGATAATGTCGAACGATATGCACGAATTGACCACCGCGTCGCCAGGCCTTGCGCCCGGCTGCGCTCTCACCATATGCGAAGGAGTCCCATGGCATCCAAATACTCCATGAACGACCGTCCCAGCTGGCCTCGCCGCGCCATCGTAACCGCCGGCGAGCCCTACGGCAACAAGGGCCTTCACTTTGGCCACGTTGGCGGCGTCTTTGTCCCGGCCGACTTCTTCGCCCGCTTCCTGCGCGACCGTCTGGGCCGCGAGAACGTCATCTTCACCTCGGGCACCGACTGCTATGGCTCGCCCATCATGGAGAGCTACCGCAAGCTCAAGGAGAACGAGGGCTACGACAAGTCCATTAACGAGTATGTCGAGTCCAATCACTCCCGCCAGGCCGCGACCCTCAACAACTACAACATCAGCTGCGATATCTACGGCGGCTCGGGCCTTGAGCCGGCGGCCCAGATCCACAACGAGGTTACCGCCGAGATTATCGAGCGCCTGCACGAGCAGGGCACCATCTCCAAGCGCTCCACGCTGCAGTTCTACGACGCCAAGGCCGGCACGTTCCTCAACGGCCGCCAGGTGATCGGCCGCTGCCCCATCCAGGGCTGCAAGTCCGAGAAGGCGTACGCCGACGAGTGCGACCTGGGTCACCAGTTTGAGCCCGAGGAGCTCATCGCGCCCAAGAGCCAGCTCACCGGCGAGGTGCCCGAGCTGCGCCCGGTCGACAACCTCTACTTTGACCTGCCGGCCTACCTCGACTTTATGAAGACCTACACCGCCAAGCTCGCCCAGAACCCGCAGGTTCGCTCCGTGGTCTCCAAGACCATGGAAGAGTGGCTGCTGCCGGCACAGCTCTATATTCAGAACAAGTTCCGCGAGGCCTTCGACGCCGTCGAGGATCAACTGCCCGAGCACACCGTGCTGGAGCCCGAGGGCAACAAGAGCAGCTTTACCGTCACCTTCCCCAGCTGGAAGGAGCGCGACGATGCCCACGCAGTGCTCGCCAACGGTGGCGTGCG
>URWZ01000268.1 GCA_900551625.1 uncultured Collinsella sp. | reverse complement strand
CGGCATCGGCGCTCGACGTAAAGACGGATGCGGCTCTGCGCCGTGCCGTGCGCGAACTCGCAGGAAGAGCTCCGGTGTTTTCGAGGGGCATCCCCATGACAACCGTGATCGTAAGCCAGCGCGTCTCGACCGTGCGTGACGCCGACATGATCTGCGTGCTCGATCACGGCTCGGTCGCGGGCCTGGGCGCGCATGACGAGCTGTATGCGACCTGCCAGCTCTATCGCGAGATTTGCCAGTCGCAGCTGCGTCGCGAGGAGCTCGAGGGCCAGCAGGGGAACGCGACGCCCGTGTCCGCCCCGATCGCCTCCGCATCCGTCTGCGCAAAGGAGGGCTGCTAAATGAATCCGTACACTTCTTCCGGCTCGGTCGCCACGATGACGGCCAACGTGTCCGGCAACGATAGCCTCAACGACCTGGGCGATGGCCCGCGCCGGCCCGGCGACCCCGAACGTTATCCCGTGGATGCGGTGACCCGCCGCCTGCTGGGCTATGTTCGCCCGCACCGCGTCTCGTTTGCGGCATCGTTTTTGAGTGCCGCCGTTTCGGTAATCTTGCAGCTCTATACGCCCATCCTTATTGGCGAAGGCATCGACCTTATCGTCGCCGCCGGGCAGGTGGACTTCGACGCGCTACTGCCGCTTGTCACCAAGCTCGCGATTGTCGTCGTAGGTACCGCGGCTTTCCAGTGGCTGCAGGGCTATTGCGTCAACCGCCTGTCCTACGAGACGGTGCGCGACATGCGCGTGGAGGCGAGCGACAAGCTCAGCCGCATGCCGCTCAGCTTTATCGACAGCCACGCCCACGGCGACCTTATGAGCCGCGTGGTCAACGACGTCGACCAGGTGGGCGACGGTCTGCTACAGGGCTTTACCCAGCTTTTCACCGGCGTTATCACCATCGTTGGCACGCTCGCGTTTATGCTCTCCATTAACCTGACCATGACGCTTGTGGTGGTGCTCGTCACGCCGCTTTCCATTTTTGCCGCTGGCGCCATCGCCAAGCTTTCCAACAAGAGCTTTACGGCCCAGCAGCGTATTCAGGGTCAGCTCGGTGGTCATATCGAGGAGTATGTGGGCGAGCAAAAGCTGGTTGATGCGTTTGCCTACGGCCCGAACGCCCAAGCGCGCTTTGACGCGCTCAACGCCGAGCTCTATACGGCAGGTGAGCGTGCACAGTTTATGGGTTCGCTCTCTAACCCCGGTACGCGCTTTATCAACAACATCATCTATGCCGTGGTCGCCGTGATCGGCTGCGTGGGCGTGATCACGGGCGTGCCGGCGGCGCTTACGGTGGGTGGCGTGCAGATTTTCCTGTCCTACGCCAACCAGTACACCAAGCCGTTCAACGAGGTCACCAACGTCATTACGCAGATCCAGACCGCGTATGCCTCGGCGCGTCGCATGTTTGCGCTGCTCGATGCGCGCGAGCAGGAGCCCGATGCGGCGGATGCCGTGGAACTTACCGCCCCGCAGGGGGAGGTGACCTTTGAGCATGTGGACTTTAGCTACGTGTCCGACCGCAAGCTGCTGCAGGATATCTGTATTGAGGCCAAACCCGGCATGCGCTTTGCCCTGGTCGGACCCACGGGTTGCGGCAAGACGACGCTCATCAACTTGCTGCTGCGGTTTTACGATATCGATGCCGGACGCATCATGGTCGATGGCCGGTCTTCGCGTGACTACACGCGCGCAAGCCTGCGCCGCGCCTTTGGCATGGTGCTGCAGGATACGTGGCTGTTCGAGGGCACGGTGGCGGAAAACATCGCCTACGGCTGTCCCGACGCCACGCGCGAGCAGGTTATCGAGGCGGCCAAGCGCGCGCATGCGCACAAGTTTATCGTGCAGCTGCCAGGCGGCTACGATACGGTCATCGGCGAGGACGGCGGCACGTTTAGCCAGGGTCAAAAACAGCTGCTGTGCATTGCGCGCGTTATGCTCACCGATCCGGCGATTCTGCTGCTGGACGAGGCCACGGCATCCTTGGACATCGAGAACGAGCTGGCGGTCAAGCAGGCCATTGCCAATCTGCTCAAGGAGAAAAAGACCGTGGTAATGATCGCCCATACCCTTTCCATCGTCAAGAACGCAGATCAGATCCTGGTAGTGGCGGACGGAACAATCAAGGAGTCTGGCACCCACGAGGAGCTGCTGGCCGAGAACGGAAAATATGCGGCCATGTGGAACGCAGAACAGAAAATCACTGTATAAATGAGAGGTTGCGTCGATGAAAAAACTCCATGCGTCGGGCGAGGATTATCTGGAGGCCGTGCTGGTGCTCCAAAAGGAAAAGGGCATGGTACGCTCTGTGG
>URWZ01000267.1 GCA_900551625.1 uncultured Collinsella sp. | reverse complement strand
GCATCGGGACACACCGAGCGTGCCGCATCCATGCAGGCTGCAGGATCGGTTCCCGGCGGCGTTGCCAGAACGGCCCATGCGATGGACTCGTGACGCGGGTCAACCCACTCGATGGAGCAGATGCGGTCGGCATACGTGCGGAACAGGTCGGGGTAGCTCGTGAGCATCGTCAGCAGCTCACGCTCCCCCGCCAAAGACTTACGCTCCAGGTCTGTCAGCACGATCGGCATCGTCGGCGCCGCAGACGCGCCCGTTGCATCGGCAACCGGCGCCGCACCATCCATACCAACCGGCACATCAATCGGCGGCATATCGTCGACGACCTCGACCGGCGCGGCCCCATAGGCCTCGAGCGGCACATAGTCGTACGGCTCTTCCTCGACCGGTGTGGACACCGCCGGTGTCGCCCCCGACGCCCAGGCGCCGCGAGACGCCCCCCGCGAACCAGACGCCCGACCGCCTGCGCTGCCTGCGCGCTCGGCCTGCGCCCGCTGACGCTCGTAGTTCTTCTCGCGACGACGCTCGGCATCCTCACGCTTGGCAACATCGCGAAACACGCGTCCCGAGCTCGAACGCACCGTCTCCAAGTCCAAACCCAGCAGGTCGGCAATCTGGATAAAGTACGTATCGATCATGTAGCTATCGCGCAGCGGATAGATGAGCGTCAGTGCGTCCTCGAGCGCCTTGGCACGACCGCCCGGCGTGGTAATGTCGCTCGACTCCTGCAGTGAGCGGTACACAAAGTCCATGAGGGGCTCGGCGGCATCGATGCGCGCCTGCAGCGCCTCGCCACCATGCGCGGTGATGAACTCCATGGGGTCGTTGCCGTCGGGAAGCACCACGCAGCGCAGGTCCATCGAATCCTGCTCGACAAACTGAATCGCGCGGCGCGCGGCCTTTTGACCGGCGGCGTCGCCATCGAACATATACACGATGCGCTTGGCAAAACGGGTGAGTGTCTTTACGTGATGTTCCGTCAGCGCCGTGCCCAACGTGGCGACGACGTTTTTAATCCCCGCCTCCCAGCAGGCGATGCAGTCGGTATAGCCCTCCACCACGATGGCGGTATCCTGCGCGACAATAAACTCCTTGGCCCAGTTAAAGCCGTAGAGGTTTCGCTTTTTATGGAACACGCTCGTCTCGGCGGTGTTGAGGTACTTAGGCTGGCCGTCGCCCATAATGCGCCCGCCAAAGGCGATGTTATGACCCTGCTCATCAAAGATGGGAAACATCACACGGTCGTAAAAACGGTCGGCAAGCTGCCCGCGCCCACGGCTCACGGCCACGTTGGCGTCGATCATCTCCTGCGGGGTAAAGCCCGCCTGCGACAAATGCGACACCAGCGCGTTGCGACCCGGCGCAAAGCCCAGGCAGTAGCGGCGGCAGACGTCGCCGCCCATACCGCGGCTGGCGAAATACTCGCGCGGACGGTTGTCCTTACCGCGCATAAGCATGGTGTGATAAAACTGAGCGGTCTCGGCGCACAGGTCATAGATGCGGGCACGCTTGGTTCCGCGATCGCGCTGCGCACCGGTATCGTGCAGCTCAATGCCGGCACGGTCGGCCAGGAAGCGAATCGACTCGGGAAAACTCAGGTTCTCACGCTTCATGATGTAGGTGAAGACGTCGCCGCCTTCGCCACAGCCAAAGCAGTGCCACACCTGCGTGGCGGGAATAATGTGAAACGACGGGGTCTTTTCGCCATGGAAGGGGCAGCAGCCCCAAAACTCATGGCCGCGGGGCTTGAGCTCAACCGTTTCCTGCACGATGGCAACCAGATCGGACGCAGCGCGTACCTGGTCTTTTTCCTCATCGCTAATCACGTATGCTCACCCCCTGCTCACCCAAGTTGTGGCGAATATCGTCAATGTTACCCTCGACGGTCGCGATAAGCTCGTCCAGCGAATCGAACACACGCGACGGGCGCAGCCAACGCGTAAACGCCAACGACACCGAGGCGCCGTACAGGTCGCCCGCATACCCGATCAAGTTGGCCTCGAGATGCGCCGAGGCGGCATCGTCGGCATACGTCGGCGGCAGCCCCACGTTGACGGCAGCAGGCCATACGGTATCGTCGACCAGCACCAGGCCCTCGTAGACGCCATCGGCAGGCACCTGAATGCCCTCGGGCACCTGGATGTTTGCCGTGGGAAAACCCATGTCGGAACCCTGATGACGACCGCCGGCAACAATACCTCGCAGCATGTATGGGCGACCGAGCAGCTCGGCGGCAAGCTCAACATGTCCCTGGCGGAGCTCCTGACGAATACGGGTGGCGCAGATTATCTGTCCATCGACGCACAGCAGCTCGTG
>URWZ01000266.1 GCA_900551625.1 uncultured Collinsella sp. | reverse complement strand
CTCATACTCTGTCCCAGTAAAGCAACCAATACAAAGGGAGATATCTATGAGCACTTCGATTCAACCGAACGCGCCGTTTCGCGCCGATATCGTCGGCAGCTTTCTTCGTCCGCAGGCCGTGAAGGACGCCCGTGCCGCCTACGCCGCGGGCACGCTTGATGCCGAGGGGCTTAAGGCCGTCGAGGACGATGCCATTCGCGATTTGGTGGCAAAGCAGAAGGCCGCCGGCCTGCAGGTCATCACCGATGGCGAGTTTCGTCGCAGCTACTGGCACCTCGATTTTATGTGGGGCCTCAATGGCATTGAGCGCCGTACCTCGCGTACGGGTTATATGTTCCATGATGAGGAGACGACGGCCGATACCGCCGTGGTGACCGGCTCCATCAGCGGCGAGAACCACCCCTTCGTCGAGCACTTCAAGTTCGTCAAGGCGCTTGAGGGGGAGGGCCAGGTCGCACGGCAAACCATTCCGGCACCGATCCAGACGTTCTCTGAGATCACGCTCGATCGCTGCGACGGCCAGCAGGAGAGCCTGCGCGCTGTCTATAAGACCGATGAGGAACTTGCCGACGCCATTGCAGCCGCTTATCGTACGGTGATTGCCGACCTGTACGCAGCAGGCTGCCGCAACATCCAGTTTGATGACTGCACCTGGGGCATCTACTGCGATACCGACTTTGTCGCCAAAACCGGCATGAGCCCGGTCGACCTGCAAAAGGTAAGCGAGCTGGGCGTGGCGCTCAACAATGCCGCCATCGCGGACAAGCCCGACGATCTGGTCATCAACACGCATGTGTGCCGCGGCAACTACCACTCCACCTATGCCTTCGAGGGCGGCTATGACCCCATCGCGCCGTACCTGTTCGCAAACGAGGATGTCGATGCATTTTACCTGGAGTTCGATACGCCGCGCGCCGGCGGTTTTGAGCCGCTCAAGTACGTTGCCCCGGGCAAGAAGGTCGTGCTGGGCTTGGTAACCACCAAGGCGGCAGAGCTCGAGAACGAGGATGTTATCGTCGAGCGCATCCGTGAAGCCGCAAAGTACGTGCCGCTCGAGAACCTGTATCTGTCGCCTCAGTGCGGCTTTGCCAGCTGCGAGATTGGCAACAAGCTGACCGAGGATGAGCAATGGGCAAAGATCGCGCTGGTCAAGCGCATTGCCGAGCGCGTTTGGAAATAGCGGTAACGTTCGCAGGTGACGGCGCGTGCGAGAGGTGGCGTATCGCGTACAATGGTTCGGATCGTATCGTTCGGGCAGGTTATCCGATATGCCTGATCGCCCTTCCATTCGAAAGGACATCCATGTCCCAGTCCTCGACGCCCGCCGTCAGCGATGCCATCTACGACGCATCGTCGCTCGGCCGCCCGCGCATGTTCCTGCTCGGCCTACAGCACCTGTTTGCCATGTTTGGCGCCACCGTGCTGGTGCCCGTGCTCACCGGCCTTTCGGTCTCGGCAACGCTTTTGTTTGCCGGCTTGGGCACGCTGCTGTTCCACTTCCTGTCGCGCGGTAAGGTGCCGGCATTTTTGGGCTCATCGTTTGCCTTTATTGCCGGTTATGCCGCAATCGCGCCCAACGGCGAGACCGAGCTTTTGCCCTACGCCTGCCTGGGCGTAGCTTGTGCCGGTCTGCTCTATCCGGTGCTGGCGGCGCTCTTCCGCGCGTTTGGCGCCAAGCGTGTCATGCGTTTCTTTCCGCCGGTGGTGACTGGCCCCATCGTCATTTCCATCGGCTTGATCCTGGCAAGTTCCGCTATTGCTAACTGCCAGACCAACTGGCTTGTGGCTGTCATTGGCGTTGCCGTTATCGTCATCTGCAACATCTGGGGCCGTGGCATGGTCAAGATCGTGCCGATTTTGCTGGGCGTTGTGGTGAGCTATGCCGTTGCGGCTGCGCTCGGCGAGGTTGATTTCTCGGGCGTTGCCGCCGCTCCGTGGGTCGGTCTGCCGATCGTGTGGGACAACACCGTGTTTGCACTCTTTGGGCCGCAGTTCGATAGCGGTCTTGCCACGACGGCCATCATCACCATCATGCCGCTGGCCTTCGCGACCATGATCGAGCATATCGGCGATATCTCTGCTATCGGTTCGACTTGCGAGCGCAACTACATTGCCGATCCCGGTCTGCATCGCACGCTGCTCGGCGACGGCCTTGCCACGATTCTGGCTTCGCTCTTTGGCGCTCCGGCCAACACTACGTATGGTGAGAACACCGGCGTGCTCGCCCTGACGCGCGTGTTCGACCCGCGCGTAATTCGAATTGCCGCGTGTTGCGCCATCGTGCTTTCGTTCTGCCCCAAGTCTGTCTCTTATACACATCTGACGCTGCCGACGATATGCAGT
>URWZ01000265.1 GCA_900551625.1 uncultured Collinsella sp. | reverse complement strand
GAGATAGCGTAGCGTCTCGTGGGCTCGGAGATGTGTATAAGAGACAGTCCGACACTCGCGCACCTGGGCTAGAATAAAAAATAGCCTATAGGCTACCGACAGGAGGGTCAATGAGTAAGGCTGATCAGCAGTTTGTAATCATGTGCCGCGATATTCTGGACCACGGCACCACCACCGAGGGGCAAAAGGTCCGACCGGTGTGGGAGGATGGCACCCCTGCCTATACCATTAAAAACTTTGGCGTTACGGCACGTTACGACCTGCGCGAGGAGTTCCCCGCGCTCACGCTGCGTCGCACGGCGCTTAAATCTGCCATGGACGAGATCCTGTGGATCTATCAAAAGAAGTCCAATAACGTGCATGACCTCAACAGCCATATTTGGGATGAGTGGGCTGACGAGACCGGCTCTATCGGCAAGGCCTACGGCTACCAGATTGGGCAGAAGAGCCATTATGCCGAGGGTGACTTTGACCAGATGGACCGCGTGCTGTACGACCTCAAGCATACGCCGTACAGCCGTCGTATTATGACGAACACCTATGTGTTTAGCGACCTGTCCGAGATGCACTTGTATCCGTGCGCCTACAGCGTGACCTATAACGTCACGCAGCGTCCGCAGGACGACAAGCCGACGCTCAACATGATTCTCAACCAGCGCAGCCAGGACATTTTGGCCGCGAACAACTGGAACGTGTGCCAGTACGCCATCTTGCTGATGATGGTCGCGCAGTCGGTCGATATGATTCCCGGCGAGCTGCTGCATGTGATTGCCGATGCCCACATTTACGATCGTCATGTCGATATCGTCCGCGAGCTTATCGAGCGTCCGCAGTTTGCCGCGCCCAAGGTAACGCTTAATCCTGACGTGCACGATTTCTACGCGTTTACGACTGACGACCTGATCGTCGAGGGCTACGAGCACGGCCCGCAGGTCAAGAACATTCCCATTGCAGTGTAGGTGGCGCTCATGACGTGTAAGCTATCTGCTATCGTCGCCGTGTGTGACGACTGGGGCATTGGGTGCGAGGGCGACATGGTGGTGTCCAATCGCGCCGACATGCGCCATTTTGTGGCGTGCACCAAAGGTTGCCCGGTTATTATGGGGCGCAAGACCCTGCTGAGTTTTCCCGGCGGGCGTCCGCTCAAGAACCGTCGCAATATCGTGCTCACCCGCGACGAGAGCTTTGCTCCCGAGGGCGTCGACGTGGTGCATAGTATCGACGAGGCGCTCGCCGCGGTTGCCGATGAGCCCGTTGCCTGGGTGATCGGTGGTGGCGATGTCTATCGGCAGTTTTTGCCGTACTGCGTGGAGGCCGAGGTCACGCATAACCACTGCGTCCATCCCGTGGACACGTATTTTCCCAATTTGGACGCCGATCCTGCATGGGAAGTTTCGCAGGCTGGCGGGGTTGCCACGATTGCCGCGGGTGAGGGCGACGAAGGTGTCGATTATGAGTTCGTGACGTATCGTCGCGTTGGGGCGTAAATCGCCTGGCGCGAACGGTATCATCGGGTTGATTGAATGCATGGGGCGGCGCTTAGCGTCGCCTCGTTTGGTATAGATGTGCTGTAAAGAAGGGTGCGGGCTGGCTGCTATGTCTGATGCCGTTGAGGTGCTGCGAATCGATTCGCTCGAGGACGAGCGGCTCGATGCCTACGTGCGACTGACCGAGCGCGAGCTGCGCTGCGTGCTGGAGCCGCAAAAGGGCATCTTTATCGCCGAGAGTGCCAAGGTTATTGAGCGCGCGGTGCGTGCCAGATACGAGCCGGTGAGCTTTCTTTTGGGCGAACGCTGGCTCGACCAGATGACGCCGCTGTTTGAGCGCCTGGTTGTGCGCGAGGGCGCAGGTCCGGTTCCTGTGTTCGTGGCTTCCATGGAACTCATGGAGCAGCTGACGGGCTTTAACGTGACGCGCGGTGCGCTCGCGGCGTTTCGTCGCCCGCGGCAGATTCCGGTTGATGAGTTCTTGGGTGGCGTCGTCGAGGCGGCGGGGGAGCGCCCGGTGCGCGTGTGCGTGCTCGAGGGTATTGTCGACCACACGAACGTGGGTGCGATTTTCCGCTCGGCCGCCGCGCTCAATGTCGACGGTATTTTGGTCAGTCCGACGTGCTGCGACCCGCTGTACCGTCGCTCGGCCCGCGTGAGCATGGGCACGGTGTTTCAGGTGCCGTGGACGCGTATTGGCAGCGAGGCTCGTGTGTGGCCGCACGATGGCCTGGCGGCACTGCACGAAGCCGGTTTTTCGTGCGCTGCGATGGCGCTGACGGACGACTCCGTTTCGCTGGACGATCCCGCGCTCCAGGAGATTGACCGCCTGGCAATCTTTATGGGCACCGAGGGTGCCGGCC
>URWZ01000264.1 GCA_900551625.1 uncultured Collinsella sp. | reverse complement strand
CAAGACCTTTGAGCTGTACGGCAAGACCTACACCTTTGAGTCGGGCGAGCTTGCCAAGCAGGCCACCGGCGCCTGCCTGGTCAAGCAGGGCGACACCACGATGCTCGACACCGTGGTCGTCTCCAAGGAGCGCAAGAACTACGACTTCTTCCCGCTGACCGTCGACTTCAACGAGAAGATGTACGCCGCTGGCCGCATCCCGGGTGGTTACCTCAAGCGTGAGGGCCGTCCCAGCGAGAAGGCCACGCTCACCGCGCGCATGATCGACCGTCCGATCCGCCCGAGTTTCCCGGACGGCTTCCGCAACGAGGTGCACATCGTCGCCACCTCGCTCGTCGCCGACCAGGTCAACCCCTTCGACGTCATCAACGTCATGGGTGCTTCCCTGGCCATGACGCTCGGTGGCGTGCCCTTCGAGGGCCCGCTTGCCTGCGTGCGCATCGGCCGTAACGTGGAGACTGGCGAGTTTATCGTCAACCCCACCTACGAGGAGCGCGAGAACTCCGATCTGGACCTGGAGCTGGGCGGCTCTGCCGACTTCATCTCGATGGTCGAGGCCGGCGCCGAGGAGATCTCCGAGGACGACATGCTCGCCGCCATGAAGTTTGGCCAGGAGGCCCTTGCTGCCTTCTGCCAGGCCCAGGACGAGTTCGTCGCCGAGTGGGAGCAGGTCAACGGCCCCATCGTCAAGAAGGAGTACCCGCTCGACCAGCCCGTCGAGGAGGTCCAGGAGCGCATCTTTGCCCACTACGACGAGATGGCAGCTGCCCTTCGCGACGCCGACAAGCTCTCTCGTATCGGTAAGGTCGAGGCTCTGAAGGAGTCCATCCGCGCCGAGTTTACCGAGGAGGAGCAGGCCGCTTGGGAGCGCGAGATCCCCGTGGCGCTCAAGAAGCTCGAGAAGAAGGCCATGCGCACCATGGTCGTCGAGACCGGCGAGCGCGTCGACGGCCGTGCTGCCGACGAGATTCGCCCCATCATGGTGAAGGACAACTACCTGCCGCTCGTTCACGGCTCCGGCCTGTTCCAGCGCGGCCAGACCCAGGTGCTCTCCGTCCTGTCGCTCGGCATGCTCAACGAGGGCCAGCGTCTGGATACCATCGAGCCCACCGAGGGCAAGCGCTATATGCACCACTATAACTTCCCGCCGTTCTGCACCGGCGAGACCGGCCGCATGGGCAGCCCCAAGCGTCGCGAGATCGGTCACGGCAACCTTGCCGAGCGCGCTCTGCTCCCGGTGCTCCCCGACGAGAACGAGTTCCCCTACGCCATCCGCGTCGTCTCCGAGGTCATGGAGTCCAACGGCTCCTCTTCGATGGCTTCGACCTGCGGCTCCACGCTCGCCCTTATGGACGGCGGCGTGCCCATTAAGCGCCCGGTCTCCGGTATCGCCATGGGTCTGATCCAGGAGGAGGGAAAGACCGTGGTCCTGTCCGATATCCAGGGTCTCGAGGACTTCTTGGGCGACATGGACTTTAAGGTCACCGGCACCACCGAGGGCATCACCGCCCTGCAGATGGATAACAAGGCCACCGGCCTAACCTTCGACATCCTGGCCCGCGCCCTGCAGCAGGCCAAGGAGGGTCGCGCCTTCATCCTGCAGAAGATGCTCGATGTGATTCCCGAGCCGCGCCACACCACACGCAGCACCGCTCCGCGCATCGTCTCCATCCAGGTTCCTACCGATAAGATTCGCGACGTCATTGGCTCCGGCGGCAAGGTCATCCGCGGTATCCAGGACGAGACCGGCGCTTCGGTCGACATCCAGGAGGACGGCACCGTCTTTGTCGGCGGCACCGGCGAGTCCGTCGACCAGGCCGTCGAGCGCATCAAGCTCATCATCAAGGTTCCCGAGCCGGGCGAGGAGTACACCGGTCGCGTGGTCTCCATCCAGCCCTTCGGCGCCTTCGTCAACCTGCTGCCTGGCAAGGACGGCCTGCTGCACATCTCCCGCGTCGCCAAGGGCCGCGTGGAGAAGGTCGAGGACGTTCTCAACGTGGGCGACGAGGTCAAGGTCGTCGTCATCGAGGTCGACGATCGCGGCAAGATCTCGCTTGATCGTCTCGACAAGCCCGAGGCCCCGGCTCGCTCTGAGGGTTCCTCCGAGGGCGATGGCGAGCACTTCCAGCGCCGTGAGCGTCCGCGTCGCGAGCGCTCCGAGCGCAGCGACCGTCCGCGCCGTCCCGGCGACAACGGAGGCCGCAAACCCCGCCGTCACCACGACGCCGAGTAACGGCTACGCATAAGCAGCTCAACAAGGGCGACTCCGGACAGGGGTCGCCCTTTTGCTTGCGCCCGGGAGGGACGCATATGAAGTTTCCTGCTCTACAGTCCTGCGCAAGACGGAAAGCACATTAAGTGCTTTCCTTTGCGTG
>URWZ01000263.1 GCA_900551625.1 uncultured Collinsella sp. | reverse complement strand
CGAGATAGCGTAGCGTCTCGTGGGCTCGGAGATGTGTATAAGAGACAGCAGCAACGATCGTCGAGGCCTTCAGGGCAACAGGAGCCGAAGCAACGGACGCACGCTGGGTGCGAACGGGCTTAGTGGCCACGGCCTGAAAATGAGAGCGTCCGCCCTTCACGACCGTAAAGGCAGGCGTGGCGGGCGCCTCGAGCTTAAGAGCGAGGTTTCCCTGGACCATATCCGCTGCGTTCATTCTGTTCTCCTCTCGTTTGTTTTGACGAGAACTGTTTTATCAAGCCGCGGGGACAAAAAAGTCTAGCGCGGGAACGAGTGTTCGGTTATTATTATCTTCGAACAGTTGTTCCTGTCAAGCAAAATTCGAACATTTGTTTGACATGGGTAGAGAGGATGCCCTGATGGCTCGCAAAATTACCAAGCGTCAGCAGCAAATTTACGACTTCATCAAGGAATATCAGCAGGAGAAGGGCTATCCGCCCAGTGTGCGCGAGATGGCTTCGGCTGTGGGCCTTTCCTCCCCTAGCACCGTACATGCGCACCTCTCCGCGCTGGAAGCACGCGGCCTGCTCAAGCGTGACGCCACCAAACCTCGCGCTCTCGAGCTCTTTGACGAGGACGGATCTTCCGTCTCCATCTCGAAGTCCGATGAGCCCACGGTGCCCCGCGGCACTGTATCGCTGCCTCTCGTAGGCCGTGTCGCTGCAGGGATTCCCATCCTTGCCGAGCAGAATATCGAGGACACCTTTACCATCCCAACCGAGATCGCAACAGAACAGGGGTCCTTTATCCTCGAGGTCCACGGCAATTCGATGATTAACGTCGGCATCTATAACGGCGACTACATCATCATTCGCGAGCAGAAGAGCGCCATGAATGGCGAGATTGTCGTGGCCATGATCGATGGCTCCGCAACAGTCAAAACATTCTATAAGGAGCAGGGACGCGTTCGCCTGCAGCCCGAAAACGACACTATGGAGCCTATCTACGCGACAAATCCCACGATTCTAGGCAAGGTCGTCGGTTTGATGCGCCGGTTTTCGTAATGCAAAAACGCATCACGGTCTTTGATACCATTCGCGGGTTTACCATGCTGTCGATGGCGGGATTTCATGCCTGCTACGACCTTGCCTACCTATATGGTTGGGAGATGCCATGGTTTACCCAGACCATCTTCCAAGACATCTGGCGAGCCAGCATCAGTTGGGTATTTTTGTTTATTGCCGGCTGGATGTGCACCCTCTCGCGCAACAACATCAAGCGTGCCGCCAAATATGCCGTAGCCGCTTTGGTCGTATGGGTCGCAACGACGCTCGTCTCGGTCGATGACTCGGTGAACTTCGGCATCATTTTCTGCATGGCGGCATGCACAGCCATTGTTGCACTCGCGCGCCCGGTTCTCGATAGGGTACCTGCAGTATGGGGTATAACGATTTGCCTCATACTCTTTGCCTGTACCTGGAGCATTCCTAAAGCGGTCTACCCTATCCCCTATCTAGCTTGGCTGGGTTTCCCAAGTCCAGACTTTGTCTCCGGTGATTACTATCCGCTCATCCCATTCTATTTTATGTACCTCGCAGGCTTCTTTGCCGCTCGAACGGCACAGGAATCAAACTGCGAGGCACCAGTATGGGCCTATGAAAATCCCATCCCGGCGCTCGCAAGCCTCGGACGCCATGCACTGCCGTTCTACCTGCTTCATCAACCGGTTATCTTGGGTGTACTGGAGCTGATTTATTCCGTTCGGTAACGCTCAAGACGTGGTGCGATACGGTCCGGAAGCTTTGCCACAATACGAACGCCGTCCTCGAGGTATTCCTCGTGCAGAAGGGTTCCCTGTTCGTGCACGAGCGTGATTAACGCGCCCTCTCGATACGGGATATCGGCCGAGAGCAACACGTCCGTGGCGGCCGCTTCACGAGCGATGCGGTCGACTAAGTCATCAAGACCCTCACCCGTCTGAGCCGAGAACAGCACCGCCTCGGGATAGCGCCGGCGAAAGCTCAAGCGATCGACGCTATCGAGCAGATCAATTTTATTGAACACAGTAAGCGTCAGGCGCTCACCGGCACCAATCTCGTCAAGGACACGATCAACCGCCTCGAGCTGACGCTCGTAATCCTCATCGGAAGCGTCTACAACTTTAAGAATCAAATCGGCGCCGAGCACCTCGGAAAGCGTAGATTTAAACGCGTCGACCAGGCCATGGGGCAGCTTTTGAATAAAGCCGACGGTATCGGTGATCGTCATGCCACGGCCACCGGGCAAACGGTACGAGCGCGTTGTAGGATCGAGCGTGGCAAACAGCTTATCCTGCGAAAGTACCGTGGATCCCGTCAAACGATTAAGCAACGTCGACTCTGTCTCTTATACACATCTCCGA
>URWZ01000262.1 GCA_900551625.1 uncultured Collinsella sp. | reverse complement strand
CGAGATAGCGTAGCGTCTCGTGGGCTCGGAGATGTGTATAAGAGACAGGTGCCGATGTCGCCCATCGCGATATTCCGGTGCTCAGCATGCTTACGCTTCCGCAGGCCCATTTGGAGCGACGTGCCCGCAAGCTGCGCGATCGTATGGTCGCCGGGCTCGACAAGGCCGGCTGCCCGTGCGCCGTTCAGGTGGAGATTGTCGAGGAGTCCTCGACGCCCGGTGGCGGCTCGCTGCCTACCGTCGAGCTGCCCACGATGTGCGTGGCCGTCTGCCCGGTCGACGGGTGCCTGTCCGTCGACGCGCTCAAGCGCTCGCTCGTCCAAGACTTCGATACGCCGGTCGTCACGCGTACCTCGCACGACCGCATTCTGTTTGATGTGCGCACGCTCGTGGGCGACCGCGATATTGAGACGGCGGCGTCGACGCTTGCCGCATGCGTTGCCAAGGCGGTGCGCCGATGAGTGGGGCCGAAGCATTGGTGGAATGTCCCGTTATCGTAGGTACGGCGGGGCACGTCGACCACGGTAAGTCGGCGCTCATCGAGGCGCTGACCGGCAAGAATCCCGATCGCCTGGAGGTTGAACGCCGTCGCGGTATGACCGTGGAGCTGGGCTTTGGTGAGCTGGCGCTGCCGAGTGGCAAGATCGTGGGCCTGGTCGACGTGCCGGGGCATGCACACTACCTGCGCGCCATGGTGCAAGGCGCCACGGGAATTGATGTTGCCGTGTTGGTGGTCTCTGCCGTCGAGGGCGTGATGCCGCAGACCCGCGAGCACGTGCATGTGCTGGAGCTGCTGGGCGTCACACACATGGTGGTGGCGCTGACGATGTGCGACCTGGCCGATAGCGAGATGACCGAGCTTGCCGAGCTCGACGTCGATGATTTTTTGTCGGACACCGTGTTTGCGGGCGCGTCGATTGTCCCCGTGTCGTCCAAGACTGGCGAGGGGATCGATGGCCTACTGGCTGCGCTTGACGAGCAGGTTGCCGCTTGCTGGGATGCTTGCCGTGCCCGTGCCGAGCTCACCGATGCCGCACCGCGTCTGCCTATCGACCGCTGCTTTACGATCAAGGGCACCGGCACCGTCGTGACGGGAACGCTGCACGATGCACCGGTTGCGGTGGGCGATGAGCTCGTCGCGCTGCCGTCGCGTACAGTCTGTCGCGTGCGCGGGATTCAGGTGCATGGCGACACGCAGCAGGCGCTGCCCGGTCAGCGTGTGGCGCTCAACCTGGTTGGTGACGGCGTCGCGGCACTTGACCGCGGCGAGATGCTCGGCGTGGAGGATCGCTTTGGCCAGACGCTGCGCTTTATGATGACGTTCACCTACCTGGGCCGCGAGGGCACCAAGCCGCGCGTGCTCGAGTCGGGCGCGCGTGTGCATGTGATGGCCGGCACGGCCGAGGTCGTCGGCCGCATCATGCTTTTGGAGGGCGAGGCCCCCATGGCGGTGGGCGAGACCCGTACCGTTCAGGTGCGCCTGGAGGAGCCATTGCCGCTGCGCGCCGGAGACCATGCCGTGGTGCTGTCGTATTCGCCCGTTATGCTCATCGGCGGCGGGCGCGTGCTGCTATCGCGCTGCCGTCGCTCGCGCGAGCTTTCGGCGGGGGAGCGTGCGCTGTATGTGGCGCTCGAGTCCGGCGATATCGTGGGCGCGGTGGGTGCGTTGCTGGCGCTGCAAGCGCTGCCGGTTGCGGCTGCCGATGTTACCGCGGCGCTCGATCTTGTTGCCGGTGAGGCTGAGGCAGCGTTGCGCGAGTTGGTGGCGAAGGGCGCTGCTTGCACGCTTGCTGGTTCGGATGGCTCGCTGTATGCAGATGCTTCCGCGCTCGATGCCGCGATGGGTACGCTGGCGGCGACCCTGTCCACCATGCACGCGGCTGCCCCCAAGGAGACGGGCTTTACGCCCGGCGCGGTCGCCCATGCCGCCTGGCCCGCTGCGGATGAAGCCGTTGCCGCGGCGTTGATTGCCGAGGGCTGCTCACGTGGCGTGTGCGCCGCCGAGGGCGCCGAGGTGTTCGACCCGCACTCCGCTGCCGCCGCGGCGCGTGTGGTGCGCGAGGCCTGCGAACGTATCGTTGCCTTGCTGGACGAAGCCGGCCTCGATGCACCGACGTTGCCCGAAGTGGGCGAGCAGTTGCAGCTCGATCGCGACACCATGACGCGTGCCCTGCGCGAGCTTTCGCTCAACCGCTCGATCGTGAAGGTCGAGCGCGACGTTGCCCTGTCCGCTGCCGCCGAGGCCCATGCGCGCGAGCTTGTTGCCGCCGCCATTGAGGCAGCCGGCGGTGCTGCCACCACGAGCGTGCTGCGCGAGGCCCTGGGTGTGTCGCGCAAACGTGCCATCAGCATCTTGGAGCACCTGGATGCCGTGCGCTTTACGGTGCTCGACAAGGATGCCGGCGGTCTGCGCTCCCTGCGCTAGATTGGC
>URWZ01000261.1 GCA_900551625.1 uncultured Collinsella sp. | reverse complement strand
GCTCAATGCATTCAATACCGGCGTTTCCTATTTTATCCCCATCGTCGTTATCGGCGGCGTGTTTCTTGCCTTCTCGCTGGCATCCGGTACCGCCGGCGCCAACGGCATGGAGGTTACGAACCCGCTGATGGTGAGCCTTAACACCATCGGCATGGCCGGCATCTCCATGATGATCCCGGTGCTTGCGGCATACATCTCCTACTCGATGGCCGGCAAGCCCGCGCTCGCCCCCGGTTTTGTCCTGGGCTACCTGGTCAACAACGCAGTCGTTACCCCTAACGGCAACAGCGTTTCGACCGGCTTCTTGGGCGCCATGATCATGGCGGTCATCTGCGGCTACTTTGTCCGCTGGATGAAGACCTGGAAGGTCAACAACACCATCCAGACCATCATGCCCATCCTGATCATCCCGATTCTGACCTCGCTTGTCCTGGGCATGGCCTATATCTACATCCTGGCCACGCCGCTTGGCTTTGTGATGGACTGGCTCACCGGCGTGCTCGGCAGCCTGCAGGGCGGTTCCGCAGTTGTCCTGGGTCTGGTCATTGGCGTTATGACCGCCTTCGATATGGGTGGCCCCATCAACAAGACCGCCTCGACCTTCACCATGGCCATCATGGCCTCCGGTATCTACGGTCCTAACGGTATGTTCCGCGTCGCCGTCGCCGTTCCCCCGATCGCCTGTGGCCTCGCTGCGCTCATCGCCAAGAACAAGTTCGATGACGCTGACCGCCAGATGGGCATCTCCGCGCTGTTCATGGGCTGCATCGGTATTACCGAGGGCGCTATCCCCTTCGCGGTCAAGGACCTCGGTCACACCCTGCCCGGCATTTGCATCGGCTCTGCCGTGGGTGCTGCCCTCGCCGCCTTCCAGGGCATCGACTGCTACGTCCCGCACGGTGGCTTTATCGTCGCCCTGGCCACCAACAACGTCGCGCTGTTCTGCCTGGACATCGTGATTGGCGCCGTGGTCGCCGCTGCAATCCTGATTGCCATGAAGCCCACGCTCGATAAGCAGGCCAAGTAAACCTTTAAGGACTCCGGTTGTGCGGAGGGATGGATTTGACTCCGCACAACCGCCCCTACACAACAAAATCCATCCGTACTGATAGGGCCCACATCTGGGTCCCAGGGAACTTTTGTCAAAAATCCTCTGGAGAAGGAGAACAAAATGTCCAACCTCACCATCCGCCAGGCCGTTCAGGGTATGCTCAAGCTGCAGGACAGCGGCGATCACGCAACCATGGTCGGCATTGGCCCCATGAGCCCCAACCTGATTCAGGCCGTGTTCGAGCTTGCCAAGGACGAGGATTTCCCGCCCATGTTTATCGCCAGCCGCAACCAGGTCGATATGGACGAGATGGGCGCCGGCTACGTCAACGGTTGGGACCAGACGCGCTTTGCCGCCGACATCAAGAAGGTTGCCGACGAGGTGGGTTACGCCGGTCCGTACTACCTGTGCCGCGATCACGGCGGTCCGTGGCAGCGCGACGAGGAGCGTAACGCCCACCTGCCCGAGGACGAGGCCATGGAGCTCGCCCGCAAGTCCTTCGTCGCCGACATGGAGGCGGGCTTTGACCTGCTGATGGTCGACCCCACCAAGGACCCCTATCAGATCGGCAAGGTTATTCCGCTCGACGTGGTGCTTCGCCGCACGATCGATCTTATCGACTACCTTGAGCAGTACCGTCGCGAGCATAACCTGCCCGAGGTTGCCTATGAGGTCGGTACCGAGGAGACCAATGGCGGCTTGACCTCTACCGATAAGTACGAGGAGTTCATTTCTCAGCTGCAGCCCGAGCTCGAGAAGCGCGGCTGCCCCATGCCCACCTTTATCGTCGGCCAGACCGGTACGCTCACCCGTTGGACCGAGCAGGTCGGCCATTACAACTTCAAGAATGCCCGCGAGCTCGCCGACATGGCTAAGCGCTACGGCGTGGGCCTGAAGGAGCACAACGCCGACTATCTGGACGACGCGACGCTGCTCGAGCACATCCCGGCACACGTGACCGCCTCCAACGTTGCTCCGCAGTATGGCACCGAGGAGACCCGCGCCTACCTCAAGCTCTGCGCCACCGAGCAGATCCTGGTCGACAACGGTCTGTGCGATGACCCCTCCGACCTGTATCACACCCTGCTGGTCAAGGCTATCAAGACCGAGCGCTGGCGCAAGTGGATGACTGGCGACGACGTCAACCTGCAGGTGACCGAGGGCGAAATCCACGCCCTGGTCGGGGAAAACGGGGCCGGAAAATCCACGTTGATGAACCGTCTGATCGGACAGAAGATTGCAATCACATCCAATAAGCCGCAGACAACCAGAAACCGGATCCAGACCGTGTATACGGATATGGAGCGTGGACAGATCGTTTTTCTTGACACGCCGGGAATTCACAAAGCAAAAAATAAGCTTGGTGAATATATGGTAAATGTTGCAGAAAAG
>URWZ01000260.1 GCA_900551625.1 uncultured Collinsella sp. | reverse complement strand
GCGTCAGATGTGTATAAGAGACAGATCATGTACCGTCGCATTATGTATTCGGTTGCCGAGCGCATTGCGCATATCGAGGGCGCCAAGGCTATTGTGACCGGTGAATCGCTCGGTCAGGTTGCTTCCCAGACGCTCGAGAACATCATGGCCGTCAACGAGGCCGTCAAGATCCCCGTGTTCCGCCCGCTGATTGGTTCGGACAAGCAGGAGATCATCGCGCGTGCCGAGGAAATCGGTACCTTCGATATCTCGACCGAGGCCGCTCCCGATTGCTGCACGCTCTTTATGCCGCGCCGCCCCGAGACGCACGCCAAACTCGATGCCGTGCATGAGGCGTGGGAGCTGTTCGATCACGAGGAGATGATTGAGCGCTTGCTCAAGCAGACCGAGTATATCGACTTCGAGAGCAACACGTATAAGGCCCCTAAGACCTTAAAACGCAAACATTCCGAGCTCGCTCCACGTGAGATTTACCAAGATCACGAATAATGTTGTGTATAGACCGGCGGTGCATTTGCATCGTCGGTCTTTTTGTATCTGGGCTTTTGGCGATAATCGGTTCATTTATCGACGTGTGCCTGAATAAATGGACACTTTTCCGCAAGGTTTTGGTCAGCTTTTGGTTTGACCGCGAAAACCGGTGTGGGCGTGCGGAGGCTGCGGCGTTCGTTTCCTGACACGATGGTGTTGGGAGGTGTTTGCTATGGCGCAGCGCGAGCAACACGAACGGGTTAAACGGATGGACCGCTGGGCAGAAAAGCTGCTCGGCCATAAGGCGATGGTCGTGGCGATCCTGGTTGTCATTGCCGCCGCGAGCGGCTTGGCGATGGCAGGTTTTGGTGGTCACTCCAGCGACGTATCGTTTGAGCGTAGTGATGAGGCGAGCGCCTCGGATGTGCGCGGGGCCGGGGATGCCTCTCCTGACGATGCCGATGAGCCGTCTGCCAAGAGCTCCTCTGCTGCCGAGGTGTACGTCGATGTTGATGGCGCCGTTGTGAAGCCTGGCGTGTACCGGCTTAAAGATGGAGCACGGGTGTCCCAGGCGATTGATGCCGCCGGAGGGCTTACGGCCGAGGCGGATGTGACGGTTCTTAACCGTGCGTCCAAGATCACCGATGGTCAAAAGATCTATGTGCCGACGGTAGGGGAGCAACAAACGGCTGCGGCCGTCGGCGCCGCCGAAAGCAGTGCTTCCACGACCCCTGGTACAGGGTCTTCGTCGGGACTTGTGAATATCAATACGGCAAGTGCGGCGGAGCTGCAGACGCTTTCGGGCATCGGGCCTTCTATGGCCCAGTCAATTATCGACGAACGGACGCAAAACGGGGCCTTTGCCTCGGTCGATGACCTTATGCGCGTATCGGGGATCGGTGAGAAGAAACTCGCCAAAATTAAAGATTGCATCTGCGTATGAGTGCGACCGAGCGCGAGCATGTGATGCCACCGCGCCCATTGATGCCGTGGGCGATAGCCCTTTGTGCCGGCTTGTGTGCGAGCTGTGGGTTAGTGCTTAACATGGCGGCCGATGCGCTGCTGGGAGAGCGGGCGGCGCCCGTCACATTGCTTATGGCCATTCCCGTTGCGGCAGCAGGGTGCATCGTATTGGCTCGGTCCTGCATGCGCCTTGTGCGGTGGAGGCGATGGCTGTATGCCGCGGCCCTCGGCCTCGTGGCGGGAGCGGTCGTGTCCGCGGGTTGGGTGATAGGGGCGCTGCGCGCTTCGAGGGCGTTGGATAATCGGGCTGCGAGCAGTCTCGAGTTTGTTGTGTACGGCGACCCGTCCATCAATGACGGTGCGTACTCCTATACCTGTGATGCGTATGCGGGCGAAAAGCATTTGGGTCAGGTACGGCTGTCGTGTGATCGCGAGCTTGGCGCCGGTTCGCATGTACGTGCTATCGGTCGAATTTCGCGCTTTGAGAATGATGCGTATGGGCGCTCACGCGTGCTTCGGGGCGAGCTTCGAAAGGTTAAAGTCGTCCGGTTGGTATCGATCGACGAGGGCCCTCCAGGCCCGTTGTCTTGGCTTCGAAACGAGCTCCTTGCCGTTATCGCGCCCGCGACCGATCCAGCGCGCTCGCTCATTGCCGGCGTTGTCTGCGGACGCTCGGCCGAGCTGCGTGCCCAGCCGGCGGGCGATTGGTTTTCGGTAACGGGCACCGCACATCTTATCGCTGTCTCGGGTAGTCATCTTGCCATCGTGGGGTTTGTGATTGAGAGCGCCCTGCAAAAGACACGCCTCTCTCGTGGGCTGCAGCGGGGGCTGTTGGTGCTGGCCCTCGCTGCCTATGCCGTTTTTACGGGCGCTTCGCCCTCGGCCGTGCGCGCGTGCTGCATGGTGGCGGCGTCGCTTGTCGCCAACGGCGCCGGGCGTCGTCGGCATGGCCTCTCGGCTCTGTTCGTCACCATGGCAATCTTTGTGTTGCTGCGTCCGACGGTATTGTTCGAAA
>URWZ01000259.1 GCA_900551625.1 uncultured Collinsella sp. | reverse complement strand
TACGAGATAGCGTAGCGTCTCGTGGGCTCGGAGATGTGTATAAGAGACAGCAACTCAACCATGAAGTACTCGTATTTGCCCGAGGCGCATAACGACTACATCTTGGCTATCATCGGCGAGGAAGTTGGCTTTATCGGAACCGTGCTGTTCTTCTTGGTGTTTGCGATGCTGATCTACTCGGCGTTTCGAATTGCCGAGCAGGCCGCCGATCGTCGCGGGGCGCTCATGGCTTCGGGCTCTGCGGTTATCCTCGCGGTGCAGTTTTTGATCAACGCGCTGGGTATTCTCAACGTGTTTCCTATGACGGGTAAGCCGCTGCCGTTTATCAGCTATGGCGGCTCGTCGATTATCGTGTCGCTCATGCTCGCCGGGCTTATTTTGCGCGTGTCGCACGAGAGCGCTCGACGCGATGAATACGATCGTCGTCGCGATAGCTTTGCCGTTATGGACGAGAGCACTGCCGGTGTTCCCCATACGCGTGGGGAGCGCTCGTCGCGTGGCGGTTTTACCGTCTTGAACGGTTTTGCTTCGGAGTCGGATGCTCGTCCGCGCTCGGTGCCGCAGAGTCGCCCGCAACGACCGACGCCGCGCAATACGGGTGGCGGATATAATCGGATCGACTTGAATTCGGACCCGTCGGCGCGCTTGCGCACCGACGACCAGGGGCCGCGCGTACGAAGGGACTACCATGACCGATAAGATGACCGTTGCTATCGCAGCCGGCGGCACGGCGGGACATATCAACCCCGCACTTGCCTTGGCCGAGGAGCTACGTGACCGTGGCCACCACGTTGTGTTTGTGGGTCAGTCGCATAAGCTCGAGGGTCGTCTGGTTCCCGAGGCAGGGTTCGATTTTGTGCCGATTACGGTTACGGGCTTCGACCGCTCTCGCCCTTGGACGGCATTGAGCTCGCTGTGGCGTGTCTATAAGGCGAAGCGCGCGCTCGGCAGCCATTTTTCTAAAGCCTGCAAGCCCGATGTCGCTATAGGTTTTGGCGCCTATGTCGAGGTCCCGCTTCTGGGCTGGTGCAAAGACGCGGGCATTCCGTATCTGCTGCATGAACAGAACTCCGTTCCGGGCCTTGCTAACAAGATGATGAGTTCGCATGCCGCCCGCGTTTGCATCTCGGTGCCGGCAGCACGTTCCGTGTTTGAGCGTGAGGGCGATCCTGACCATGTGCTCATGACCGGCAACCCCGTGCGCCGTTCTGTGATCGAGGGGGATCGGGTTCGCGGTCGCAGGGCTCTCGACGTGCCTGAGGACGCCACACTCCTGCTGGTTTTTGGCGGCTCACTTGGTGCTCAACATCTTAATGAGCGCGTGGCTTCGCTTAAAAACGAGTTGCTCTCGCGCGATAATCTCTATGTTTTGCATTCGACGGGCGCCGATGGCTTCGAGGACACCGAGCGTGCTCTTGCCCTGATGCCCGAGGAGGCGAAGCGGTATCGCGTCCAGCCCTACATCGACAATATGGGCGATATGCTGGCCGCGGCCGATTTGGTCCTCTCGCGCTCGGGCGCTTCGAGCGTTGCCGAGATCGCGGCCCTTGCCACACCTTCGGTACTGGTGCCGTATCCGCATGCGACGGCCGATCATCAGACCACCAATGCCCGCTATCTGGTCGATGCCGGTGCTGGCGTGCTCTGCGCCGATGCCGATATCGACACCCGGGCGTTTGCCGATGAGCTGCTGCATCTTATCGATGATGCGCAGGCGCGCGATGCCATGCGTCAGGCGGCTCGCGGTTTGGCCCAGGACCGCGCTGCCGTCCTTTTGGCAGACGCGGTAGAAGGATTGCGTTAGTTAGACGGGATATCGCGGGTCGCCCTCGCGCGGATGCGGTAGGTGCGGTACAGTAGACGGGTTACAGGCAGTGTTTACGCAAGGAGTACACGAGCACATGGCTGATTCCCAGACTGCAACCTCCGCGCCCGATTTCAAGAGCGCCCATTTTATCGGTATCGGTGGCGCCGGCATGAGCGGCATCGCCCTCGTCCTTCACGAACGCGGCTATGTCGTTACCGGCTCCGACCTTAAGACGTCGCGCTATATTCGCCAGCTTACCCGCGCCGGCGTGAAGGTGCATGTGGGCCATGAGGCCGCCACCATCGACGAGGTCAAGCCCGACGTCGTCGTGGTCTCTACCGCTATTCCCGAGTCCAACCCCGAGCTCGTCCGTGCGCGCGAGCTGGGTATTCCCGTGTGGCCTCGCGCCAAGATGCTCTCGGCTCTGGGCCACGGCTACACCACCGTCGCCGTCGCCGGTACTCACGGCAAGACCACGACCTCTTCGATGTGTGCCACCATGCTCGACCGCATGGGTCTGGACCCCAGCTTCCTGATCGGTGGCATTGTTGAGGGCTACGATACCAACGGCAAGAACGGCTCGGGCGACTATTTTGTCGCCGAGGCGGATGAGTCCGACAGCTCCTTCCTGTTCCTTAACCCCAATGT
>URWZ01000258.1 GCA_900551625.1 uncultured Collinsella sp. | reverse complement strand
CACTGCATATCGTCGGCAGCGTCAGATGTGTATAAGAGACAGGACTCTGGCCGTCTGTCCTTTTAAAGTGCGCGAGCTTTCTTTGCTCCTGCCTGATGACATTGCGCAGAAAGGCATGGAAGTCCGGGATGTTGACCGTGTCGTTTCTGCGGCTCATGGCGCAATTGGGCATATTGTCGATGATCTTTTGCCAGCCTTCGAGCTTTTGCTGTAGCGTTGCTTTATGCGAGCAATTGACGATAAAAGCCGCTACGGGCGTGGTGAGCTCGTAGTTGATTCGTTGAAGATGCTCCTTAATACTGTGCGAGTCTAAAAACTCAAAGATGTCCGGACGAATATCCAACTCACATTGGCTGGCGGGCTTGCGATACGGCAGAAGGCAGTCATGTCCGACGGAACCCTCGGACCATTGTCTGCCGTAGTCGGGGCTGTCGTGCAGCATCTGCGAAAGTTCGAGCATAAAAGCGCAGCCGTCCGGCAGCTCGCCGGTGTAGCGCTCGGCGGTGTAGAGGGCGGAGGGGATGAAGGGGTCCAAAAGACTGTCGCTGAAGGTGCCGGATGAAAGCGAACCCTCCTTAACGCCGTGATCTCTGCTATGCCCTGCGCACCAGATTTGTCCACGGAGCGTGTGCTCGTAGTCATTTTCGAGCACAATGGCAAAGCGAGGCCCGTGGTCGAAGGGGCGACCGTCGATTTTGAGGATGTCGCCCGGTACCCACGGTGTGTAGATAGGCTCGTTGTTCGCGCAGAACCGCCTGCTATCGTTTCGCCAGGCGCTTTCGACATACGATTTGCGAGTGCGGTTATTGCGCAGATCGCGGAGGAATATGAGCTCGCCGTCCTTGGTGGCCGCAAACGACAGAGAGGGCTGCGCCGTTTGGTGCTCGTGCAGGTCTTTCGAGGTGTAGAGATTGATCTTCCAGTACGATTCGGACCAGTCGTCGTCAGGATACTCTTCGATGTAGCGCTTCATGAGCGTTTGTGCGGCGTCCCACGATGCGGTGGGGAAGGGGCCGTCAAGGGCGTCGGCGTCGCGCTCTTCCTCGTTGTAGACCATGACGTGCAGTAGGAGGATTCCGCGGTCGCGCTCGATGTTGTGGAGCATATCGAGTGCGCTGTTGAGCTGGGCGAGATGCGAATCGATATCTTCGGCCAGTTCCGGCGAAACCTCCTTGCGGAGTTGCTCGAGCATGGTGCGCTTTTCATCAAGCGTCTTAAGAGAGCCAGCGATGATTGGTGCCGGCCAGTATAAGTATTTGCGCATGTGGTCTCGCAGCTCTTGGCTTCTGATGCAGCTGAGGACGAGGTCTTTGCCGGCATCGGTGATGCCATCGCTTGCCTGATTGTTCATGTCGGCCTCCTTATCGATCATTACCGGCATGATGCAACAGGTGTGGAGGCCGTCGGTCCCATTAACGGGACCAGGAGAGAATGGATGTGACAAAGGGACTGTCTCTTCGTCACATCCCAAATATTGCCTTTACGTGTTGATGCACACGGTGTGCAATAATACTCGCACTGTGCAATAGCGCACAGGCTGAGTAACAAGGAGGACGCTTGTCCCAGCTCGAGAAATGCGATCGCCGGTCCCTTCGCTCGCAGCGTGCCCTTCGCCAGGCACTTGCCAGCGAGCTTGCCGAAAGCGGCGACCTTTCGCGCATTAACGTCGCGTCGCTCACCGAGCGTGCCGGCCTTACGCGCCGCACGTTTTATTCGCACTACCGCGATATCCCCGACTTTATCAATCAAATCGAGGACGGCTTGCTGGCCGAGATCCGTGAGCGCATTGAGCTCATCACCGCAGCTCAGCTGCCCGACCTCTATCACAACATCGATGATCTTGAGCCGGCACCCGGTTCGGTTGAGCTGCTGCGCTATCTTGCGGCCAATCGCGACCTTATCGGGGCCCTGCTGGGCCCGGGCGGCGACCCCGCCTTTATTAAAAAGATCATCGATACCGCACGCGAGGCCGTGGTGCCGCGTGCACAGACGGGCATTTTGGGCTTGGCGCTGGGCACGTTCTTTGACTACTACGTCACCTATGTCGTGAGTGCCGAGGTCGGCATGATCCAACGTTGGTTTGAGCGTGACCTTTCCGAATCGCCTGAGACCATGGCGCGCATTATGACGGTCATCGCTTTTGTGCGCCCTGGTGACCTGTATGGCCAACCCATCGATATCAACGTGCCGGAATACGGCTTGAAGCTATTGAACCTGCAGCTCGAGGACGCGGCCGACACCGCCGCAACCGTCGAGTCCAACAACTAAGAGGAGAGACAATGAGCAAACTCGTCGAGGGCATCAAGGACCGTATGGTCGCTGCCGCGCGTGAGGCCGCGCCCGCCGTGGTGGACGCCGCGCAGAAGGCTGCGGCCGCGGCTGCCGAGAAAGTTGCCGAGGCAGTTGCCGATGCCAAGAACGCGGTCTGTCTCTTATACACATCTCCGAGCCCACG
>URWZ01000257.1 GCA_900551625.1 uncultured Collinsella sp. | reverse complement strand
CTTTTGGGGTGATGCCGTGGCCGCCGCGGTGGCGGCGAGCGACCGCTGCCTGGTCGTGGGCGATCCATCGGTGTCGTCTGCGACGTCCGCGGCACGCGTCATCGAGTTGGCGAGCCGTGTGGGCGTGCCGCGTACGCGCATGAGCGCCGTATTCAACCGGTTTGGCGCGCGCGGCGCCGACGAGGATGTCGCCATGCGCTTTGAGATTGCCTGCGCGTTGAGCTCCAAGATTCGCATCGCCGACGGCGGGCAGGACTTGACGGCGCTCATGGCATTCGGCCGTGCTGACGAGGCGGTGGGCCAGACCAGCGCTTTTGCCACCAGCGTGCGCGAAGCCACGCGCGAGATGCTCGTGGAGCTGGGCTGCGCCGTCGGTCCCTGGAGTGACATGGTCACCGACCGCGCGACGCGCACCGAGCGCCCACGTATCCGTCTTCCCTGGTCGCGCGAGGGTGATTCGCGATGAGCTTGCAAACAAGGATTAAGGAAGCCGGTGCGGCCGCGGCGGCGGCGCCTGTTGATGCGGGGCGCCACCGTGCCGTCAAGCGCCGCACCAAGCGCGCCGTGATGGACCGCATGGGCTATGACGAGGTGGCGCGTATCAGCGCATACATCGATCCGGCGCGCGCCCGCTCGGAATTGCGTCCTGCGGTGGAGGCGGCGCTCAACGTGGAGGAGCCGGGCGACCTGGCGACGCCCGAGCGCGAGACCATCATCGACGAGATCTTGGACGACGTGGTGGGCCTGGGCCCGCTGCAGCCGCTCATCGAGGACGACACCGTCACCGAGATCATGGTCAACGGTTGCCGCTCGGCTTTCTTTGAACGCGGCGGCGTCTTATATCCCATCGAGCATGCATTTGAGGATGACGAGCAGATCCGCGTGCTCATCGACCGCATCATCTCGCCGCTGGGCAGGCGCATCGACGAGCGCAGCCCCATTGTCAACGCCCGCCTCAAGACGGGCTATCGCGTCAACGCGGTGATCCCGCCCGTGGCGATTGATGGACCAATCCTCACCATCCGCAAGTTCTCAGATCGCATCTGTTCGTTGGACGAGCTTGTGGGCTTGGGGTCGCTGCCGCTTTGGTATGCGCAACTGCTGTCCTGTGCGGTGTCGCTGCGTCAAGATCTGGCGGTTGCGGGTGGCACGGGATCGGGCAAGACCACGCTGCTCAACGCGCTGTCGTGCGAGATATCCACCGGCGAGCGCATCGTGACGATCGAGGACTCTGCCGAGCTCAAGTTTGCGCATCATCCGCACGTGGTGCGCCTAGAGGCGCGCGAGGCTTCAATTGAGGGCGAGGGCGCGGTGACAATCCGCGATCTGGTGACCAACGCCCTGCGCATGCGTCCCGACCGTATTGTGGTGGGTGAGGTGCGCGGTGCGGAATGTTGCGACATGCTGCAGGCCATGAACACCGGGCACGACGGATCGCTCACCACGCTTCATGCGGGCACCGAGCAGGAGACCGTGGTGCGTTTGACGCTGCTTGCGCGCTATGGCATCGATCTGCCGAGCGAGCTTATCGAGGAGCAGATTGCCATGGCGCTCGACGGCATCGTGATGTCCGAGCGTCATGCGGACGGCAGGCGTTTCGTGTCCTCCTATTCGGGGGTGCGACGCGGCGCGTCGGGCGGCGTGGAGCTTGAGCGCTACGTGACGTTCGATGCCGCCACGCGCACCTGGACGCTCGATCGCGAGCCTCCGTTTATCGCGGAGGGCCTGCGCTCGGGAACGCTCACACAAGAGGAGGTGGACGAATGGAGATCGTTGTGCCCCTCGTCGTAGGGGGCTTGACAGGGCTTTCTGCCGCGGTGGCGTGCGGGGCGGAGCCTCGTGTGTCGCGCGTGCCGCCGGCGGAACTGGTCAGCCATGCGCTTGAGTCGGTTGCCGAGAGGCTGCCGCGCGAGTTGGTAGAAAACGACCTGCTAAAAAAGATTACCCGCTCCTGGGCGGCGCTGGTTCCAGTACATCGCCTTGGCCTTGTTATCGAGGATGACGAGGCGCGCCTGGCATGCTTGCTGCTATCGAGTGGTGTCTGCGGCATTGCCCTGACTGTCGTATCGCTGTCGTCCATCGGCTTTGTCCTGGGGCTGCTCGCACCGTTTGGCGTAGGCGCCGCTCGCGACACCTTCGACCGTCGCCGCGAGCAACACGATGTGGAAGAAGCCATGCCCGAGGCCTTTACGGCACTCTCTATGTCGCTCGCCTCGGGTCATTCGCTGGCCCAGGGCATGAGGTTTGTGGGAACTCAC
Source organism: uncultured Collinsella sp. (assembly GCA_900551625.1). Taxonomy (GTDB): domain Bacteria; phylum Actinomycetota; class Coriobacteriia; order Coriobacteriales; family Coriobacteriaceae; genus Collinsella. Next base: position 208 of record URWZ01000257.1, on the reverse strand, counting down.
GCGCAAGAGCCAGTGCATACCGAGTTTTTGCGCGTGGCGACGGCGATCGACTGCGGCGTCTCGGCGACTGATGCGTTGGATGACCTACTCGACCGTATCGATGCCCCCGGCCTTTCGCTTGTCACCTTGGCGCTCAAGGTGTCGCAGCGAACCGGTGCCCCGCTTGCCGACCTGTTGTCCGAGGCGTCGAGCATGGTGGGGGAGCGCA
>URWZ01000256.1 GCA_900551625.1 uncultured Collinsella sp. | reverse complement strand
CAACCTTAACTACTCTCGGCCCCGCCCCTCCGCCAAAGCTCGGGAGACAACACGTTGATGTCTGCTTAACCCTGCTCGCTCAGCTAATTACTTTGTTGGGGGTCCACTATTTGCTGGAGAGTGAACTTGCATTGCATTGGCTCGCCCTCTGCTTGTGACTTTTCCTCGTCGAAATCGAAGATCATGATGGCGCAGTTGGGGAGTTTTGTTGGGAGCTCGAAGCCCTCTGGGGCTGCAGCCTTGATGAATTGGCGGCTGGCGCTGCCGTGGCTTACTGCTAGGAGGGTTTCGATGCCTTCGGCGCCTATGAGATTGGTGAGGGTGTCTACCATGCGCTCTTGCAGCGCGCGGCTTCCTTCTCCTCCGAAGGGGACCAAGTCCTCGCCTGGATCCCAGACGTCGGTGGGTAGAGCGTCGTGCGGGCCTTCTTCGAAGGAGCCGTAGCAGCGCTCGATGATGCCTTCGCAGGGCTCGACTGCTGCATCCGGACCCAGGAGTTCGCATGCGACGAGCTGAGCTGTGTCCATGGCTCGACCTAAGGGCGAAGAAACCACTTTGTCGGGGACGACGCTGTGGGCCTTGAGCCATGCGGCCGCCATTCCCGCTTGTTTGCGGCCCAGGTCGGTCAACGGTGAATCGCAGCGACCCTGGACGAGCTTTTTAACGTTGAATTCCGTCTGACCGTGACGGAGTAGATACAGCTTCTTCATACTCTCCCCTTCTGCATCAATAGCTTGCGTGGCTCAATCCTATTCGTGGGTATGCCCTACGTAGTCTTCGTCGATCGTAATCTTGGCAATCGACTTGGGGTATTCCGATTCGACCCTCTGGGCCAGCGCGTGTTTGAGCTCATCGGCACTCATCTGCAGATCCGAGGGACGCACGCAGTCGAAGATCACGTTGGTGTGCGTGGGACCCGGCACGCAGCGCAGATCGTGAATCGAAAGGCGGCTATCAATCTCGTGGGCCATAGCGTTGATGCGCAGGCGCATGCTCGCCACATTTGAATCGTCGGTCACGATGGGATCGTAATGGAGCGTGACGATCATGCCGTCCTCGTCCCTAAACGACTGCTCGATGTTATCGAGCGTGTCGTGACTTTCCAGCGGGCTGGCCTCGGCCGCCATCTCGGCGTGAGCGCTTGCGAACTTCCTGCCCGGGCCATAGTCGTGGACCATCAAATCGTGAACGCCCAAAACGCCGGGATAACTCATGATCTTGTCTCGAATGTGCTTGACCAGCTTAGGATCGGGCGCCTGGCCCAAAAGCGGGCTCACCGTATCCTGGATGAGCTCAAAGCCGCTCCAGCCAATATAGGCGCCAACGGCAAGTCCAACCCAGGCATCAAGATTGATATGCGTCACCTGGGAAACAATCGCGCACGCCAGCACGGCACCCGTGGCCAGGACATCGTTCTTTGAGTCTTGAGCCGTCGCATGCAGCGTATCGGACTCAATACGGTCACCGAGCTTTTGGTTGAGGGCCGCCATCCACAGCTTTACAACCATCGAAAGCGCCAGGACTGCCACCAGGGCAAGCGAGAACTCGACAGGTTCGGGGTGGATGATACGCTCAAACGAAGACTTAACCAGTTCGAGTCCGATCAGCAGCACGAGCGCCGCCACGACCAGACCCGAGAGATACTCGTAGCGGCCATGGCCGTAAGGATGTTCGGGGTCTGCCGGCTTGCTCGCCAGTTTAAAGCCCAGCACGCTCACGATGTTTGAGCTTGCGTCGGATAAGTTGTTCATAGCATCCGCCACAATCGAAACCGATCCCGACAGCACGCCAATTGCACCCTTCGCAGCGCAAAGTGCCACATTGGCGAGAATGCACACCACGCCCGTCAACGTGCCCACGCGCGCACGGTCGCCCTGCGCACGACGAACGATCCACTCGACCATCTATATCCGCCCCCACGGTACTACCTATATATCTATTGCTCAAACGGATTGTAGTGTAGCCACTTTGTCTCCCAGATACAAAGAGGCCGCAGCCCGCACGGGCCACGGCCTTGGAGCATGACAAAAGAATCGTCCTTTTGTCGCACAGGTTTATGCGCTTACTTCAGCAGCGCTCGCCACTGTTTCGGGTGAATCGGCCCCGTCTTCTGCCGCCTGTCCCTGCGCCGGCACCACGCCAAAGCAGTAGCTCAGCGCCGCAGACACCGCAAATGCCACACCGCCGGCAGCGCAGCACCACAGCAGGTTCGAGATGCCGCCCGTGGCAAAGCCAATGACCATAAGGACATTCGTCATGCCGATGGTATAGGCCGTAACGTGGCCCACGGCCGCAACAAGGCCTCCGACGGCGCCGCCAATGGCCATGCACGTCAGGCACCTGCCATATTTAAAGCCGCAACCGTACAGCGCCGGCTCGCTTACGCCGCCAAGAACACCCGAGATTGAATAGCCCAGCATGAGCGCCTTCTCGTCCTTATCCGCAACGCGAAGCGACGCGCCAAAGGGCATGCCC
>URWZ01000255.1 GCA_900551625.1 uncultured Collinsella sp. | reverse complement strand
TGGGACACATGGCCCACCTTTCGAGACTCCCGAACGGCACAAACTGGGGCATATCTATAAGTAAGGAACCCGTTGGGGCACGGCCGCGCAACGGCCACAAGCGATGAACGGAGGCATAAGCCGCACAGTGCACAGAGACATCCGCCGCCAGCGCAATCAGTACCCCAACAGCATGCGGCGCCGTGATGTCATCGGCAGACAAGGAGGACGCCACCATGAAGAAAAAGACCCTATCGATCCTTTCCCTGTGCATCGCCCTCTTTGCCGCGTTTGCCCTTGTCGGCTGCGGCGGGAGCGCATCGGGCGTGGGCGGCAGTACCTCAAAGAGCGAAGGCAAGGAAAAGGCCCCCGTCGCCGAAAAGACTGACTTTATCTGGTTTAAGGTCGAGATGCCCGAGAGCGTTGGCGTAAGCGACTCCGCTGGCAAGAATGCCGACAGGGTCCAGCTCACCTTCCCCGAAGACGAGAACGGTTCGGCCGATCGCTTTATCCCCGTTTGGAAAAAAGCGCTGACGGCAGAGGAATCCCACGCCGACCAGGCAGAAAAGAAAGGTGATACGTTCCAGTGGAAGGATGGCGGGTCCGTCGAGTATAATGGCAGGACGTGGCTCGTCGGAACGTACGAGGACAACAGCGGCGTCTCAACCCTCCTCTTTACCGACGTTGAGCCGGGAAGCGTCTACGTCCTCATCTCGAACTTCGATCTGCATAAGAAAGAAGCCGAGGCGCTCCTCAACTCCATCGAGTTCCCCGATGACATGGCGAAGGCAGTTGCCGAGGCACGCGAAGTCGAGATTTCGAGCATCGAGATCAAGCATTAGGGGCTCGCACGCAGCATCGCATGCGCAGTCATTAAATGATCGGACGCCCAGCCAGGGGAGGATCGGATCGGCCGGCCCTCCCCTCTTTTGCGCCCGGACATATTGCCACTTGCCGGCGCAAATCCGGCCCTCAGAATGGGACACATGGCCCACCCTTACGAGCCGCTCGCGCGTACAGTAAAGGCAGGTAATCCATGGACGGTTACAGATCGAGGAGGACACGACCATGAAAAAGAAGGCCTTTGCGATTCTCACCCTCTGCATCAGTCTCTTTGCCGCAGTTGCCTTGGTGGGTTGCGGTGGCAGCGGCGGCGCTACCGGCAGCGGCGGTGGCGGTGGAGCGGAAAAGCCAGCCGTGGATATGAGGACCGACTTCATTTGGTTTAAGGTCGAAGTCCCCGAGGGCGTCGAAATCACGGACGTCGCAGGCGATACCGCCGACAGGGCCCAGTTTAAGTTCACCGAGAGCGAGCATGCCAGCGACCGCTTCATCCCCGTCTTCGATCCTGACAAGAACGCCGATGAACTGTTTGACTACGAGGCAAAGTGGAAGGCCAACTCCGGATGGACCGAGAGCGATCCCGTTAAGTACAACGGCAAGACCTGGCGCAGCGCCTACTTTACGCACTCGGGCGGCGTGACGACCGAGTACTTCACCGACGTTGACGGCGGCAGCGTGTACGTGCGCATCGACAACGTCGAGGAACACAAGGACGCCGTCGAGACCATGATGAAGTCTCTGGAGTTTGCCGACGACATCGCCAAGGCCAAGACCGAGGCCATGGACGTTAAGCTCGAGGATATCGAGATTAAACGCTAAGCGACTGGCGAGCGCAGCGGGAAACACGGGCGCAGCGTAAACAAGCGACGGTATCCCAGCGCTTCGTACCAAGGGAGGGCCGGTAAACCGACCCTCCTTTTCTTATGCCGGTAGCCGACGAACGCGAGGACGCCGGACGCCGGAACCGCCCCAAATGTGGCAACAGTACGAACACGACAAACACCCCAACACGTCCACCCGCCGATTTATTGCGCCGCGCAGACAATTAAACCGGCGTCTTTAAACATCTGGGCAGTATAGTGACCAAAACTATCGCATAACCGCACTCTGCGAATGGAGAAGTTATGACCGAACACCACGCCATTAGCCGTCGAGCATTCACGTTGGGCCTAGGGCTTGCGGCGTTGTCACCACTTGCAAGCCTGCCCGAAACCGCGGGATTGGGCCTTCCCGTGCGCGCGGCATTTGCAGAAGACGCACCCACACCGGCGGCCACCCTCGACAAGTTCGTCATTCGCCTTCGCCCCGCGGGCTATTTTCGCACCGCGAGCGTCAACGAAGACGGCAACGTCATCGGCAACGTCTGCCACCTGTTTAATGACGGCACGTCCAGCAAGCTCATCCTTGAGCACGTAGAGACCGATACAGATAATAGAAATTGGTATGCCATCCGCACCCTGCTCAATTTCGAAGAGCACAAGAAGACGGGCTACAGCATTTGGTCGGTCGATGGCGACTCGGACAAAGATGGAAAGGTCATCCACGTATGGAGTGGCGAGCATGACGGCAAGCCCAGTCGCTCTTTTGCGTTCGACCGCCAGTCAAACGGAACCTACATCATCCGAGACCGCACAAACGAGAAAAAAGACATTAATTACCTGGCCATAGAAAAGGACGGCAAAGAC
>URWZ01000254.1 GCA_900551625.1 uncultured Collinsella sp. | reverse complement strand
GCTCGTTGCGCGTGGCGGCGCGGCCGTCGGCACGACGGAAGCCCATAAAGGTCTCGGGCTCAACCGGCTCAACGACCGGATGCGTCGGATTGTAAACGTACTCGACCTCGCCCGAAAGGTTGGTCTTGACGTTATGCGTATGAAGCCACTGACCGGGCTGGATGTCGCCCGTCACATGGCCGATAGGAAGACCGTACTTGACAACGTTCTCCCCCGCCGCAATGGCACGCACGGCCATCTTGTGGCCCTGCGGAATATCCTCCGCGGCCACGACCTCGCCCACCCCGGGAACCGCGACGGCGGTGCCCTTGGCAAGCGGCGACAGCGCGACGATCACGTTGTCGGCCGGATTGATCTGGATAGTGTTCATTGCAAATGGTCCTAACCCTACAGGTTGAGCAGAAGTCGAGACGCGGGCACGCCGTCCCGCGCCCGCGTCTGCGCCGGAAATTTACGCCTGAGCGTTGGCGAAGGCCTGCTTGGCACCCTCGGTGCGCACGACGGCGAGCGCACTGACGACAAACTCCTCAAGACCGGCGATCTGCGTAAGGTCCTCGCCCCACATCTGCTCGTTGGTGAGCACGTCGTGCACCAGCTGGGCATCGTCGGCACCGGCGTGGGCGGCGTAGAAATCGAGTACGAAGGCGTCGTCCTGAGCGGTGTACTCGGTGCCGTCGGAGCGACGCAGGTGCAGGCCGTCGCCCTCGCGGGACACGAGCTCCTGCGTGTAGAAGGAGATGAGCGTAGCGAGGCTCGTCGCCAGGCACTTGGGCAGGTTGCCGGTCTCGGCAACGTAGTCCTTGAGCGTGGGCAGGTCGCGAGCGCGCCACTTAGCCGTGGAGTTGAGGCAGATGGAGAGCAGCGCATGATCAATAAACGGGTTGTCGAAGCGGTTTTCGACGGCGGCGGCAAAGGCCTTGCAGTCCTCGACATCCAAGTCGGCGGCAAGCGTCGGAATGACCTCGTCGTAGAGCATGGTGTTCATGAAGCCGCGAATGGTCTCGTCATGCATGCAGTCGCGCACGATATCAAAGCCGGCAACCCAGGAACCCGGAACGAAGGCGGTATGGGCACCGTTGAGGATGCGGACCTTGCGCTTTTTGTACGGGGTGACGTCGGGAGTCACAAAGACACCCGGAAGACCAGCCTTCACAAAGGGAAGCTTCTCGGCAAGCGACTCGTCGCCCTGGATGCCCCACATCTGGAAGGGCTCGCGCACGGCCAGGAAGGGATCCTCGTAGCCCAGACGCTCGGCAACCGCCGCGGCCTCCTTAGGATCGCGGATGCGGCCGGGGACGATGGTGTCGACGAGCGTGGTGCAGACGGTGCAGTCGTTAGCCATCCACTGCGCAAACTCGTCCTCCCAGCCCCAGTCGCTCACATACTGGTTCATGATGCGCAGCAGCTCCTCGCCGTTGTGATCGATGAGCTCGCAGGCGAGGACGATGACGCCCGGCTTACCGGCAGCCCAGCGGGTGTGGAGCACCTGGGCAAGCTTGGCGGGGAAGCTCGCAGGTGGCATGTCGTCGGCCTTGCAGGACGGGTCATAGGCGATACCGGCCTCGGTGGTGTTGGAGACGATGATCTCTAGGTCGTCGGAGACGGCGACCTCCATCATGGCGCGATAGTCGTCCTCACGATACGGGTTAAGGCAGCGGCTGCAGGCGCTGATCACGCGGGACTCGTCAACCGTGTTGCCGTTCTCCTTGCCGCGCACCAACACGGTGTACAGGTCGTCCTGAGCATTGATGCCATCGGCAAAGCCAAAGGCGCCGCTGATGGGCTGCACCATGACAACCTTGCCGTTCCAGCCGGTGGCCTCGTTGCCCATGTCAAAGAAACGGTCGACGAAGGCGCGCAGGAAATTGCCCTCGCCAAACTGTAGAACCTTCTCGGGAGCGTCCTTGGGCAGCAGATAGCCCTTGTAACCGATCTCCTCGAGCGCATCGTAGCTGATGTTCTCCATCTGTGTCTCTCCTTAGATAGCTGTTAGCGTGCAGGCAAAACGGGGGCGCCGTGTGTGGCAACGGCGCTCCCGTGTTCAATGTGATTCGATGCAGGCTTATGCCTCGACGGTATCCAGATCAAAGCCAAAGTAGCGGACCGCATTGTTGTAGCTGATGTCGCGCACGATACTGCCCAGCAGCTCCATGTCGGCCGGGTACTTGCCCTGCTCGACCCACTCGCCGATCACGCTGCACAGCACGCGACGGAAGTACTCGTGGCGCGGATAGGACAGGAAAGAGCGGGAGTCGGTAAGCATGCCCACAAAGTTGCCCAGCACGCCCTCGTTTGCCAGGGCCGTGAGCTGCTCGCGCATACCGACCTCGTTGTCGTTGAACCACCAGGCAGAACCGTTCTGGATCTTACCGGCGGTCGGAGCCTCCTGGAAGCAGCCCATCACGGTATCGATCATGGTGTTATCGATGGGGTTCAGGCTGTACAGGATGGTCTTGGGCCTGTCTCTTATACACATCTCCGAGCCCACGAGACGCTACGCTATCTCGT
>URWZ01000253.1 GCA_900551625.1 uncultured Collinsella sp. | reverse complement strand
GCGCGGCTGGACCTTAAGCTCGGCGATTGCGCGGGCGGCTGCGGTCGCACCTGCGGGGGTCGCGCCGTCGCCCGCCAGTACGCCGGCCGGGCAAATCGCCACGACACCCGTCACGCGACCCGGTTCGCCCGAGCACTCGTACACGTAATACGCCGCGCCCGGATCTTTGAGCATAAGCCCGTCGGCGATGGCGTCGCGCAGGGCGTCGTTGCTGCTCAGGATACCGCCCATCTGCGGCAGCGCTTCGAGCACGCGGTCCTGAGCTGGGCGGATGCAGGGAAACGGAAGTGCTTTCATGGGCGGTCCTAACGCGCGAGTCGGTTTGTTCGCGGCTTATTATGCCCCAACTTGGACGCTTGCGTCCCAGAGCGTGTTGTCAACAAGCGCGATGAGTACGTTCTGGCAGCGAACGATATCGGCATGGGCCCCGGCTGGTTGGGCTTATGCGCGAGCACCAACGAGCCGGGGCCGTAGCTCATGCAATTGCGGTTACCCGGCTTGCCGGCAATGACGGCGGTATCGGTGCAGCCGGTAAAGAAGCTGGCGGGCACGTCCGCGTCTGTCACGTCATCGGCGGCGCGCTTGAGCGCAGCTAGGAGGGGAGAGCCTGGGTCGCGCTCGATGGCGTCCCAGGGTGACGGTATCCATGTGGCAGATGTAGACGAGCCTCGCCTCGTCGCTCACGCCCGGCACGGTAATCATAAGGTTGCGGCGCCCGGGGAGTACTTCGAGCTCCTCAATCTGCACGGCACCGAGTACTGGATGGCTCAGCTGCGCCATCCGCTCCTCAGCCAACGCCTTGATATAGCGCTCGATCTCGCCCTCATACGCACCCGGGGTCCGAGCTGTCAATCTTCACAAGCTCCTGCACAAGGCGCCAGGCAAAGTCCTCATCAACCATATGCAACCTCACAATCAGTTTGCTTTGCAAACCGATTGTGAGTCACCTGCAGATTCGCGACGCGCGCGTAGCAGCATTTACCGTTCGCAGGCCGAGCCATCGCGTTTGCCGTCCGGGCGGGTTTACAAACGACGCGGTGGGTACGTACCTTTCATGGACGACATGCTGTGCGACATATCTGCCTTTCGGTATCACCGGATACCTCCACAGGTTTTGGCAATAATGCCGGACCTGCCCGATTCTGTGGACGATCCGCGCAGGGAACGTCTTTGTGAGCATCCGCTCGTCAAGCATTTCCTGGGCACCCCGTTACATGTGTTGGCGCAGGGCGGCTGCGGACGTAAGGGCGGTCGCATCGTCAGGCATGTTTGGAACGGGGAGAGGCCGTTTGGCTCCGTGCGGCAGACGGAGTTTGGCCTTGATGTCGCGTCTCCGCTCTTTACCCTGCTAACCCTGGCTTCCTCGGTCTCAAACGAGCGTCTGATCATGTGCATGTATGAGATGTGCGGTACCTTTGCCGTGTGCAAGATTGCGCCTCAGGTAAAGTTGGCGCTTGAGCAGGCATATGGGGGCCGATGGGGTGACGCACGGTTGGGCTGGGAAAACGTAAAGGATGCCTCGGGGAATCCAACGGACTTGTGGAAACGACCTCCCTTGATCGAGCTTTCTGAACTTACGGAGTTCGCAAATAAGATCCAGGGGCTCCGCGGTGCTAAATCGTTCACGCGTGCCGCGAAATGCATTACGGGGATTGTGGCATCGCCGCTTGAGGTCCAAGCTTCGATGCTGTTTGGCCTTTCGAGGCTGCGCGGCGGCGAAGGGCTGCGCCTTACCAATAACGTCGAGATTCGCATGACGCGCAGCGCCCGCCTGATTTCGGGGCTTGATAGGCGCTACGCCGATATTCTGCTGGCAAATAAGGACGGCAGCCGAGAGTGCCTGGTTGAATGCCAAGGTAAAGCCATTCACGGATCCATAGAATCCAAGATTTCGGACTCCGATCGAACGACGGCCCTGCAAGCCATGGGATATCCCGTCGTTCTGATGACCTATGGTCAGCTGGTCGACTCCGATGCCTTCCATGTAGTGATGGAACTCATCATGTCCTATCTCGATATGCCGTTGAAAGACAAGACACCGCGGCAGCAAGAGCTCGAACGGCGGCTTCGTGAGGAGATTTTTATCGATTGGGCGGGAATGTAGCCGCGCGGGTGGAAAACGGTCGCGGAAGCTAGGGTTTTAGTTGCGAATAGCCTTCAATTGCTCCTTGGAATTGGCTTGAAAAGTGCTACCTAGAGCAAGTTATTTCGGAAAATGGACAGTCAACATTAGTTTGGCATATAGAGATCGATTTTTACCTACTAAAGCTCCAGATAAAGCTGTTTATCAAAGCGGGTGCGCTCAGTAATTTGGGTATGACTGTCGATTATCCGAAAAAACTTGTTCTGGATAGCATTTTTAAAGTCCTTCCAAGGCGAAACTGAAGCTTTTTTCGCGCCCAAAACTCTAGTTCGCGCGACCGTTTTCCACCTGCACGACTACATTCCCGACCAATCGATAAATATCTCCTCTGTCTCTTATACACATCTCCGAGCCCACGAGACGCTACGCTATCTC
>URWZ01000252.1 GCA_900551625.1 uncultured Collinsella sp. | reverse complement strand
GCGCACCCGAGCAGGTCGAGGCTCCTGCTATGAAGCAGGAGTCCCCTGCGATTGACGAGGCTCCCAAGACGGATGAGTCCAGGCCTTATTCTACGCAGATCTTTACCATGCCCGCGCCGAGCGACCCCGGTGCCACGGTGGCCAATGTCGCTCCCACGCAGGACGAGACAGTTGACTCCCTCATGGCGCAGATTTCGTCTCAGGTGCCTGCGCGCCAGCATATGAATATCCCCGATCCGGCCTCCGCGCCTGCGCCCTCTTCGTCGCCGCTGGCCTCGGTCCCCGATCCGTCGCTGCCTTCGATACAACAGGCCAACGTCGCGTCCTGCACGTCGCTGTTCGATCTTCCCGATCCTTCGGCACAGACAAATGATCCCTTTGCGACGGCGCAGGGGCCCGAGCCCACATCGGCACCGGTCGCGACCCCCATGCCCATCTCCTCGGGCGCACAGCCGCTCGAGACCATCTCGGCTCCTGCTTCGACGGGCGCCAAGCCGCAGAAGCGTGGCCTGGGTGGCTTGTTCGGTCGCAAAAAGAAGAACGAGCAGGACAGTATGAGCGACTGGCTGGGCGTCGAGGACGATTACGATGCCAAGAAGTCTGGCCGTGGCATTGGCTCGTGGGATAACTTCGAGGATGACGACGACGGCTGGAAGGGTGGCGCCACGTCTTCCGATGGAGCTTCCGCCGAGGATATGCTCGCTGCCGTTGCCTCCATGGGTGATGACGAGCTGCTTGGCCACGACATCTGGTTTGTGGCTACAGGCGCTTCCGATTGCGATGGCGCCGGCATGAAGGCGTTCCTGGCCGCGCATCGCGACAAGCTCCGCGGCGTGTTCTTTATCAACCTTGAGTCCATTGGTGCCGGTAGGCTTTCGGTCGTGACGGTCGAGGGCGAGCAGCGGTTGCTCAAGGGTGACCGACGCATCATGAACTTGGTCAACAAGGTGTGCAAGTCGTTCCATGTCGATTGCGGTGCATTTGAGATGCCCTATGCCAAGACCGATGCCTATGCTGCTCTCGAGGCAAGCCGACGCGCCCTTACCATTGCCGGCGTCGACGGCCCACGTTTGGCATGCGCTCACACTGAGGACGATCTGCCGTACAACGTCAATCCGACAAATATCGCTACGGTGTCCGAGGTCGTGACCGAGGTCATTCGTCGTTCGTAGGTTGACCTATAAGGAGTCTGCGTGTTTTCGTACATCAAGCGCCACTGGCCCGTCTATCTCATCTTGGTCCTGATCGCCATTGCCCTTGGTTTCGGGGCCGCGTATATCGTGGGTGTTAAAGGCTCAACGCCTGAGTCCACGATTAGCGAAGAAGTGGAGCACGAGCAGAGTTTGGGAGCCGACGGCATCTCCAAGTCCGAACAAGCGCTCATCGACGGTGGGTCTGCATCTGGGGAATAGCCATTTCGCCACGAACGAATAAGAGGCGAGCCGGGAGACGGGCTCGCCTCTTTTTTATTGCGTCAGCGACGTTTTGACGCCAGCTTTAGATGGGCAAACCAGATTGTCGCGGCGCCGGAGGTCACGAAGGCGGTGAGGCAGGCGGCAATGGGAAGGGAGCCCGTTGCCGGTAAATCTTGCGGCATGACGCATCGCTGGATGACGCGATCCTCGTCATGTGATTCAAGGTTGCTACCGCCGCCATTGCGACAGAGGTCAACGCGAGCGCTGTTGGCGAGTGCGGTCTGAGGCGTGTAAGACGACGCGGCCTGCATATGGATGACGGCACCGTGAATATCCGAGTCAAGGACGGCGCTCACATCATCAAGGTCGTCATGCTCGTCTTTGAGGTCCTCGCGGGTCCAAGATTCTGCGGCGCCTCTTGTCGTGAAGTCGGCCGATACGGCCCCGTACTCAAGACGAATGCCCGTGACGGCGGTATCGTCCAAAAGAGCGAGCTCTTTTGCCTCGAGGGTGACCGACTCCGTTGTTGGGATATCGGCTTTCCAAAGATGCCAATCGCCGTAATCGACCATGCGCAAATCGTCACCTAGGAGCTTTTTGACCTCGTCCGTTTTGAGCCAGGGGTTGTCATGCCCGTCGCTGAGCGTTGCATTGGCCTGTTCGCCCGTATCGATACTTCCCACTGGAGACGTTCGGTACCACACGTTGCAAAGACCGTCGATGTCCCCAGCCGCGACAGGGGTTTCGATGGCGATGAGCCTGGCAGTGCCGTCTTTGGCGCATTCGAGATCGTCGGTGATGGTGAATTCATCAACCCAGGTATTCGACTCATTTTTAGCATCGAGCGTATAAGAGAAGGAGCCGTCCGCATCGGATTGTGCCACGGCTCGGTTTTTGCCATCGCCGTTGGCGACGAGACCCTTACCGATAGGGCGGGCGATCTCTTGCCGCTTGTCGACTCTGCCCTCGATCTCGATGGGTGTGTCCTTCATGGCTACCGTCTGCACTTCTCCTGTGGCCTTAATTTCAAACGTCATGTCTTCGGCAAGGTCGTAAGTGCGCGGGGGCATCACTTCTGTCTCTTATACACATCTGACGCTGCCGACG
>URWZ01000251.1 GCA_900551625.1 uncultured Collinsella sp. | reverse complement strand
AGTCATCTCGGTGCCCATCAGCTTGGGTGGCGCGGTCTTCCTGGTCGAGTACTCACCCGACGGACCCATCCGCGACATCGCCTCCACCGCCATCGAGACGCTGTCCTCGCTGCCGTCCATCGTCGTCGGCATGTTCGGCTTTCTGGTGTTCTCGGTGCAGCTGGGCTGGAAGTACTCCATCATCTCCGGCGCCGTCGCGCTCACCATGTTCAATATCCCCATCCTGGTGCGCGTGATCCAGCAGGCGCTCGAGGACGTGCCGCAGGCCCAGCGCGATGCGTGCCTGGCCATGGGCCTTACCCGCTGGGAGGCTACGCTGCACATCTTGATTCCCGAGGCCATGCCCGCCATCGTGACCGGCATCGTGCTTTCGGCTGGCCGCGTGTTTGGCGAGGCCGCGGCACTGCTCTTTACCTCGGGCATGAGCTCGCCGGTGCGTCTGAACTTCTTGAGCTTTAACCTGTCGAGCCCCACCTGCGCCTGGAACGTGTTCCGCCCCGGTGAGTCGCTCGCCGTGCACATCTACAAGATCTATGGCGAGGGCAGCCCCGAGGCCCAGCAGATCGTCTGGGGCACCGCGGCGCTGCTGATGATCTGCGTGCTGCTGTTTAACGTAGTCGCCCGTATCGTGGGCAAGCAATTGGCAAGGAAGATGACGGCCGAATGAGCGAGATGAATGCAACGCCCGCAACCGAGGCGGCCACGTCCGAGACCCAGGACTTCCTGTCGAGCGTGGGGGAGAGCGAGAAACGCGTGCGCGTGAGCGGCAAGGCCGTGAGCGACGAGGTCGTGCTCTCTACCAAGGACGTCAACGTGTACTATGGCGACCACCGTGCCCTGCACGACACGTCGCTTGACTTTCACAAGGGTGAGATCACGGCGCTCATTGGGCCTTCGGGCTGCGGTAAGTCGACCTTCTTGCGCAGCCTCAACCTTATGAATCGTGAGATTCGCGGCTGCCGCGTGGAGGGCGAGATCAACTACCGCGGGCGCAACGTGAACACCAAGACCGAAAACACCTACGAGCTGCGTCGGTCCATTGGCATGGTGTTCCAACAGCCCAATCCTTTCCGCAAGTCCATTCGCGACAACATCACGTTTGCACCCAAACGCCACGGCATTACCGACCGCGACGAGCTCGACCATATGGTCGAGGAGAGCCTGCGCGGCGCGGCGCTGTGGGACGAGGTCAAGGACAAGCTCGACAAGAGCGCCCATGCGCTTTCGGGCGGTCAGCAGCAGCGCCTGTGCATCGCGCGCACGCTGGCGCTCAACCCCGACGTGATCTTGTTCGACGAGCCCTGCTCGGCGCTCGACCCCATCTCGACGCTGGCGATCGAGGACCTCATGTCATCGATTGTTGCCGACCGCGCCATCGTCATCGTGACGTACAACATGGAGCAGGCGTCGCGCGTGTCCAACCGCACGGCGTTCTTCTACATGGGCGATATGGTCGAGTACGACGAGACTGACGAGATTTTCCAACGGCCCAAGGACAAGCGGCTGAATGATTACCTCACTGGCATGTTCTCCTAGTCCGGGACATGCTTGAGGCCCGCGGCGGCCACGGTTGCCGCGGGACTGATTGGAGAGGCGGGTCATCTCTTGCGTGAGATGGCCCGCCTTTTTGCTCCGCGACCGAAACGACCACCACAAAGGGGACAGGCACCTTCGTGGTGGTTTGGGGTGGGGCTCGCTGCTATCATGGACAACGTTGAATTTCTACGAAGGAGCAGGGCATATGGCGATTCTTTTGGGATGCGATTCCGTCAGCCTAGAGTTTCCCACCAAGCATATTTTCGATAGCGTAACGCTCGGCGTGGGCGAGGGCGACCGCATTGGTATTGTCGGTAAAAACGGCGACGGCAAGTCGACGCTGCTGAGTGTACTCGCGGGCACGCTGGAGCCCGACGATGGCCGCGTGACGCATCGCCGCGGCACCACGATCGGTCTGCTTGGCCAAAAGGACCAGCTTGTCGACACCGATACCGTGCATCATGCCGTTGTGGGCGACACGCCCGAGTACGAGTGGGCGTCGGGCCCTCGCACGCGCCAGATCCTCGCCGGCCTCATTAGCGATGTGCCTTGGGAGGGCACGGTGGGCGAGCTTTCGGGCGGTCAGCGCCGCCGTGTGGACCTCGCGCGCCTGCTGATTGGTGACTACGACGTGCTCATGCTCGACGAGCCCACCAACCACCTGGACATGCGCACCATCAACTGGCTCGCGCGTCACCTTAAGGCCCGCTGGCAGCGCGGTCAGGGCGCCATGCTCGTGGTCACGCACGACCGCTGGTTCTTGGACGAGGTCTGCACCAGCATGTGGGAGGTCCACGACGGCCAGGCCGATCCCTTCGAGGGCGGCTATTCGGCCTACATCCTGCAGCGCGTAGAGCGCGACCGCATGGCCGCGGTTACCGAGGAGCGCCGTCGCAACATGGCGCGCAAGGAGCTCGCGTGGCTGAGCCGCGGTGCCCAGGCTCGTTCCACCAAGCCCAAGTTTCGCGTGGATGCCGCTCGTGAGCTGATCGC
>URWZ01000250.1 GCA_900551625.1 uncultured Collinsella sp. | reverse complement strand
CCAAAAAGGCATGCAGGCCTTTGACGGCAGCGAGCGCGCGCTCCACCGAGGCATCGGAATAGCCCCCATCGCGCCGATCGGCGATAAAGTCCTCAATGACCCGCCGACTCACGTCCTCAAAGGACGCAATGCCCGTCCGCTCCAGATAGGCACAGTAGGTCGTCAGGTCTCGGCGATAGGCGGCAATCGTGTTACGCGCCAAGCCCCGCTCGACTGCAAGGTAATCAAGAAACTCCCCCGCCGCCACAGCGAGCGGCGAAGGAGCTTCTCCGATATGTTCCCGGTTCGCCGGCAACCTTAGTCCGTCGAACGATTCATGGGCGTCACCTGCAGGCGATCGACGCCCTCATGCTGGCCAATCGAGGCACGCACGAACTCTCGGAATAGCGGCTGAGGATTGGTGGGGCGGCTTTTAAACTCGGGGTGAGCCTGGGCGGCCACGAACCACGGGTGCACATCGCGCGGCAGCTCGACCATCTCGACCAGACGCTCATCAGGCGAAAGACCCGAGATGACAAGACCGGCGTCCTCGAGCTGATCGCGGAAGGCATTGTTGAACTCAAAACGGTGACGGTGACGCTCGTAGACGAGCTCCTCGCCATAGGCCTCGCGCGCGAGGGTATCGGCGGCGAGCTTGCACGGATAGGCGCCCAGGCGCATGGTGCCGCCCTTCTCGGTCACGTCCTCCTGCGAGCTCATCAGGTCGATTACGCTAAACGGACCGTCCGGATCAAACTCGGAGGAGCTGGCACCGGCAAGGCCGACAACGTTGCGGGCGAACTCGCACACGGCAACCTGCATACCCAGGCAAATGCCCAGATACGGAATCTTGTGCTCGCGAGCAAACTCGGCAGCAAGGATCTTGCCCTCCAGGGCGCGCTTGCCAAAGCCGCCGGGAACCAGGATGCCCGATGCGTCGCCCAGAACCTCATTGACGTTTTCGGCATCGAGGCTCTCACCATCGACCAGCTGCACATCTACGTGACGATCGTAGAAAACGCCCGCGTGATGCAGGGCCTCGATAACCGACAGATATGCATCGGGAAGCTGGGTGTACTTTCCCACGACGGCAACCTTAACCTTATCGGCGTGATGGTTGGCATGGTTTTGCTTGCGCAGGAACTCATTCCATGCGCTCATATCGCGCTCGCGCGGATCGAGGCCAAGGCGCTCGCAAATGCGCAGGTCAAAGTCCTGCTCGGCGAGCAGCTGCGGAACATCGTAGATGCTCGCGCAGTCCTCGTTGGTAAAGACGCAGTCGGTGTCGACGTCGCAGAAACTCGCGATCTTGCCGCGGATAGCGTCATCAATATGGTGATCGGAGCGCAGCACAATGATGTCCGGCTGGATACCAAAGCTGCGCAGCTCCTTGACGGAGTGCTGCGTGGGCTTGGTCTTAACCTCGTGGGCGGCGGCGATATAGGGAACGAGCGATACGTGGATGTAGCAGACGTTCTCGGGACCGGCCTCCTTGCGGTACTGGCGGATAGCCTCCACGAACGGCTGCGACTCGATGTCGCCGATCGTGCCACCCAGCTCGGTAATGACAACGTCGGAGCCAGTCTGCTCCTCAATGCGGCGGAATTTGTCCTTGATAGCATTGGTGACATGCGGGATCACCTGGACGGTACCGCCCAAAAAGTCACCGCGACGCTCGCGGGCAATCAGGCTCTTGTAAATGGCGCCCGTCGTAAAGTTAGAATCGCGGGTCAGGTTCTCGTCAATAAAACGCTCGTAGTGGCCCAGGTCCAGATCGGACTCGTAGCCGTCCTCGGTCACAAAGACCTCACCGTGCTGGAACGGGCTCATGGTACCGGGGTCGACGTTCAGATACGGGTCGGCCTTCTGCATCGTCACCTTGTAGCCGCGCGACTTGAGCAAACGGCCCAGCGATGCCGCGGTAATGCCCTTGCCCAAAGACGAAACCACGCCGCCGGTCACAAACACATGCTTAGTCATATTGAATTACCTGCGCTTCCCGTAGAAGTTGTCCATACACATCTTACGGGTCTTCATTGTAATACTCGCGACGCGCGCCGCACACAATTTTTCTTACGCGCAATCGCATTTCTCCATCTCGAAACAAAACGCCGCCCGGGACCCGAGCGGCGTAGCAACAACTTAGGCGGCAGATCGCTACCGATCGGCAAGATCGTCCCTGAGCATATCCCGAACGAGCATACCCGCGCGGATGCCTTTCAGATACCACCCGCCACGCTCGGTAAGGCAAATACCATTTGCAAGCTGGCCGCCATCCTCGCTATAACGCGAAACGACCTCGATCAAACCGTCAGAATCCAAGCGCTCAATTGCGGCGCGGGCTCGATACGGAGACACCCCAACGTGCTCCGCAAGCGTTTTGCGCGAGAAGCCATATGTCCCGCCACTTTCGGATTGCTGGGCAATCTCCATCAACACCAGCACTTCGACACGCTTCATATCGTTGACACTCGCACGACCCTTGCCCGCCATGGCAGCCTCCTCTAACCGAGCACGAGCATCCAGCGCGCCGTGCACGACCGACACACCTCACGAT
>URWZ01000249.1 GCA_900551625.1 uncultured Collinsella sp. | reverse complement strand
TCGGTGATGTGGGTGCAACCAAGGATGAGGTTGACGACACCGGCGTCATGATCCTCCTGGCTGAAATACTTCTTGCCGACGATGACGGCAAAGGTGGTGATCAGCGGCGGAACGATGCAGGCGGCAGAGACGGCAGCCATGAAGTTGGTGCCGAAGTTGTAGGTGTCGGTGCCGACACCAGCAGCCAGGGCCTCGGTGAGCATAGCGGTACCGGTGACGTAAGCAGCCTTGTTGACCGGGCCGCCCATGTCAAAGGCGCACATGCAGCCGATAGCAAGACCCAGGACAACAGCACCGGAGGCAGACAGGCCCTTGAGGAAGTCCATCATGGCGGTGTTGATGGCAGCCATGGGGCCGGAGATGCCGAGCATGACCAGACCGACGATAGCAGTCGAGAACAGCGGGTACAGGAAGATGGCCTTGAGGCCGTCCAGGTTCTTGGGCAGACCGGCAAAGACCTTCTCGAGCAGCAAGATGACATAACCAGCGAGGAAGCCGCCGACGATGCCGCCGAGGAAGCCGAAGCCCACGCCCGTGCCGCCAGCATCGATCATGTGTGTATCGGCGTTAACGGGCAGGCCCTGGATGGCGATCATACCGGCAACAAAGCCGGGAACGAGCGCCGGGCGCTTGCCGATGGACTCGGCGATGTAGGCGGAAAGCACGGGAACCATGAGGTTCATGGCAATGCCGCCGATGATCTTGAGCATAGCGGCGAAGCTGTTGTAGTCGGCAGCCGTCGAATCGAAGGACGTGATGCCCCACAGGAACGAAACAGCGGTCAGGACACCACCGGCAACGACGAAGACCAGCATGTGGCTGACGCCGTTCATGAGGTGCTTATAGATGATGTGGCCGATGGACTCCTTCTCCTCGACCTCATCCTCGACATCGGCAGCAGCCGCAACCGTGTCGTCGCCCTTGGCGGCAAGGGCACGATCGATCAGCTTGCCGGCAGCCTCGACGGACAGGGCCTTGGAAACACCAACGGAAACCATGGGCTTACCGGCGAAACGCTCCGCCTGGACATCCTTATCGGCTGCGACGACGACGGCCTTGGCACCAGCGATCTCACTCTTGGTGAGCTCGTTCTCGACACCGACCTGGCCATGGGTCTCGACCTTAATGGTCAGACCGCGCTCGGCAGCTGCCTTCTCCAGCGCCTCCTTCGCCATGAAGGTGTGCGCGATACCGGTCGGGCAACCGGTGGCGGCGATGATGTCAAACTTAGCCATGTGTCCCTCCTTCTTGAGTACTGCGCCCGCAGGCGCTCCCCTACACGCGCTTCAATGCGCGTTTTTTCACATCTGAAAGATACCAACCCACCGCTTATATGAGAAGCAATACAGCTCATTTCTCCGGTGAAAGGTTCTTTCATTACCGTAAACGGTCGATGAAAGTTTACCATCAACTATTGAAACGGCAAGGTGTATCTTGTAATTGAAAATGCCCGTATACTACGACATTACAAAACAAGTCCGATTTTCATGCCAGCCAGGAGCCATCCCATGTCCGATAGCAGCAAGAGCGCACTCTCCCTTATTAGTATGCACAGGGGGTACAGCGAGTCCGAGCAACGCATTGTCGACTATATCCTAGAGCACCAGTCCGAGGCCCCACGTCTGACAGCCGCCCAGCTTTCGCGCGCCGCTGCAACCTCCGAAGCAACCGTCTCGCGCTTCTGCCGCAAACTGGGTTTTGGCAGTTTTCGCAGTTTCCAGTTTTCACTAGCGCGCGATCTGGAAAGCCAGCGCAATGAAGGCCTCACCGACGAGGTCTCGCTCGACAATATGGAGCAGAGCCTCAAGAACATCCTCGCTGCCAAGGTAAGCGAGCTTAATGCGACTATCGATGGCATTGATCACGACACGCTGACAGCCGTCGTGCACGCGTTTAAGAACGCAGGGGCTATCGAGTTTGCAGCCGTAGGCAACACCAACGCCGTCGCGCTCGACGCGACGTTTAAGTTTTCGCAGCTGGGCCTTCGCTGTATGGCAAGCACCATCAGCGAGACCTCGATTGGTTTTGCGCTTACGCTGCGCCCCGGAGATGTCATCGTGCTGATCTCGAACTCCGGCAAGTCGCGTCGACTGAATCGCATGGCAAAAGCGGCTCGCGGCTGTGGCGCCATCGTTGTCGTCATCAGCAGCGACAGCAAGTCCCCGCTTGCTCGCCTGGCCGACTACACCTTTAATACTGTGAACCACGAGGCACTGCTCACCACGGGCGACTTTGCGTTCTCCAAGATGAGTGCCACGATGATAATCGAGGTTATCTACAACTTCCTGCTGCCCGAGATTGAAGACGCCCGCGAGCATATCAGCTACTACGAGGAGCTCATCCAGCCGGATAAGGTCGTGGAGTAGACATTTTGGGGAGCCGACGAACGCCGCTCGCCACGAAACTGGCCCATCTACTACGTTTTATCAGTATGGCCCAACCACATACCGAAAATAGAGAAAACCGCAGGCGTTCTACCTGCGGTTTTCTTTTTACCAATTTCGGCATGGTCGGCAATCCGTCGTTCAGCCCCGTAATCCGGCATAGTTTTTAAGTTAGTCGTTGGGGACG
>URWZ01000248.1 GCA_900551625.1 uncultured Collinsella sp. | reverse complement strand
TGCCCAGCAGGTCGCGTTTCTAATGAAGTTCCGCGATCTGGTTGAGCGCGTGCGCGATGTGTCGGGCGTGTATCTGACGGGGAGGTTGCAGTAATGGGTCGCGTTGTGGATGGACGTGTGAACGGCGCCCCGTTTGCGGGTATCGTGCTCACGGCGGGAAGCGTGCTGCGTGCCGACGATGCCGCCGGCCCCGTGCTCTCCAAAAAGATGGAGGACGCGCCCATTGCCGGTTGGTACACCATCGACGGTGGCCAAACGCCCGAGGACGACATCATCGAGGTCAAGCGCGAGCGTCCGCCGCGTCTGGTTTTGGTCGATGCCGCCGACATGGCGCTGCCCGTCGGGTCTATCCGCCTGCTCGATAAGCGCGATGTGGCCCGCAAGTCGATGTTCACCACGCATTCGCTCCCTTTGTCGATTCTGATCGAGGAAATCGAGCAATCGTGCGAAGATATCGTCTTCATAGGGATTCAGCCGGGCGATACGGAGTTTTACAACCCTATGTCCCCGGAGGTCTTTGACGCCGTCGACGCCGTGTACGACGCCGTGGCCGCCAACGACTTTTCCCACTTTGTCCGCTTGGGACAAGAGCAATAGGAGCGCTTGTCCCTGCTGATTAGGAAAGAAGTGATTGACATGGCAGATTCCAAGGCGGAGTACCCCGCTCCCGATTGCCTGGCGCCCGCCGCGATCGAGGCCAAGACCGAGGCCGCCGGCGTGACCAAGGCCAACCTGCCGGTCGCAAAGGCCTTTCTGTTGGCAATGTTCGCCGGTGCGTTTATTGCCTTCGGTGGCCTGTTCTTTACCGTGTTCTTGAGCGACAGCACGCTGGGCTGGGGTGCCCAGCGCGTCGTGGGCGGCCTGTGCTTTTGCCTGGGCCTGGTGCTGGTGCTGGTGTGCGGCGCCGAGCTGTTTACTGGCAATTCGCTTATGGTCTGCGCACTCAAGAGCAAAAAGATCACCCTGGTCCAGATGCTCAAGGCTTGGGTCGTCGTATGGGTCGGTAACTTTGTCGGTGCCCTGTTCATCGTCTTTTTGGTGTACATGGCCGGCATTTACAAGCTCAACGGCGAGGCGGTCGCCAATTCCATGG
Source organism: uncultured Collinsella sp. (assembly GCA_900551625.1). Lineage (GTDB taxonomy): Bacteria > Actinomycetota > Coriobacteriia > Coriobacteriales > Coriobacteriaceae > Collinsella. Next base: position 1,537 of record URWZ01000248.1, on the reverse strand, counting down.
TGAGCGTCGCCGCTGGCAAGGTGACGGTCGACTGGGTGACGATCTTCTTCCGCGGCATCCTGTGCAACATCTTTGTGTGCCTGGCCGTGTGGATCGGTACCGCCGGCAAGACCGTGGTCGATAAGGTTGTTGGCATTCTGCTGCCCATCGCCGCCTTTGTGGCCTGCGGTTTTGAGCACTGCGTTGCCAACATGTACTTTTTGCCTATGGGTGCCGTGATGCACGCGTGCGGCTATGGCGCCGACTTCGCCGGCGCCGATGCGCTCAATGTTGCGGGCATTGCGTTTAACCTGTCCGCCGCCACGTTGGGCAACATCGTGGGCGGCGCGCTTCTGGTCGCGCTCGGCTACTGGTTTATCTACGCCAAGAAGTCCGAGGCGTAAGGTATCGCCTGTTTGACGTTGGGCCTCCCGCGGGGCGTTGCCGTGCGGGAGGCTTTTTTGGCCTGGGGCTCGTTCCCGGGCTGTTGGTCTGTTGTGTTTGGCTTGTGAAAGGGGTAATCGAGATGGCATCTGCTGTGAAGCGTGACGGTCGCGCCGTGGTGACCACATGCGGGGGATGCTATGCCGATTGCGCCTTTGCGGCACGCGTTGAGGACGGTCGCGTGGTGGCTGAGTTGCCGGTGCCGGGGCATCCGTGCGCGGCGCGCGCCCTGTGCGCCCGCGGACGGCATCGCCTGGCAATGCCGTTTGACGAGCGCGACCGCATCGTGCACCCCATGCGACGCCGCCGGGATGGCTCGGGGTTTGATGCGATTACCTGGGACGAGGCGTTTGCTCAGATTGCCGAGCGTCTTTTGGGGATTGTTGACGAGTGCGGGCCTCGTGCGCTGGGCATGACGCTCGGCGTTCCCTCGTTCGACCGCTACTGGGCCTATCGCCTTATGCATGCGCTGGGTTCGCCCAACGTGTACGGTGCCGATGGCGCCTGCGAGGTAAGCCGTCTCACCGGTTGGGAGCACAGCCTGGGCTACAGCCCCGCCTCCGACCTAGCGCATACCGACTGCATCATGTACCTGGGGCGTTCCATTGTCGATTCGTCGACGATGGGGACCGTTGATGCGCTCAACGATGCCCGTCGCCGTGGGGCGAAGATTATCGTGGTCGACCCCCGGCGCAGTGGCTCGGCTGCGCTTGCCGACCGCTGGCTGCGCGTGCGCCCGGGCTGTGACCTGGCCTTGCTGCTGGGCATTGCGCATGTCTTGATTGCCGAGGGCCTGTATGACCACGAGTTCGTGACCCGCTATACCACGGGTTTTGGCGAGCTGGCGCAGGCGGCTGCTGTTTGGACGCCCGAGTGGGCCGAGTCGATGTGCGACGTGCCGGCCGCAGAGATGATCGCGACGGCGCGCGATCTGGCTGCCGCCGCGCCTGCCGCTGTGGTGGATGCGGGCTTTCATGGCGGCATCGGTATCGCGTATGCCAATAGCACCCAGACCGCGCGCGCGATTTGTCTGATCGATGTGCTGCTGGGCTGCATCGGACACGCGGGCGGTGCCCTCAACCCGCCCACGCCGCTTGCGTTGGGCGATTTGGAC
>URWZ01000247.1 GCA_900551625.1 uncultured Collinsella sp. | reverse complement strand
TGGGCGATCTCATCAGCGACCATGCAGGCGCGCGGCAGCTCGAGCATCGTGCCCACGGGAATATTGAGCTCGACGCCCTCCTCGGCGGAAACCTTGGCGATCACGCGCTCGATGACCTCGCGGGTCTGGACGTGCTCGGCCGTAATGGAAACGAGCGGGACCATAATCTCGGGACGCGGATCGACGCCCTCCTTGATGAGGCGAGCGGCAGCCGTGGCGACGGAGCGGACCTGCATGAGCGGCAGATCGCTAAAGACGATGGACAGGCGCACGCCGCGTAGGCCGAGCATCGGGTTGGACTCGACCATGCCGTCGATACGACGCAGGCGGGTGCGCAGAGCGGCAAGCTCTTCCTCGTTGGCGCCAGCGGCTTCCTTCTTGGTGATGGCGACCTCGAGCTCGCGTGGATTATCCAGGAACTCATGGAGCGGCGGATCGAGCAGGCGAACGACCACATCGCGACCGGACATGGTCTTGAACATCGCCAGGAAGTCCTCGGTCTGAACCTTGAGCAGGTCGGCCAGGGCCTGCTGCTTCACGGCCTCATCGTCAGACAGGATAAAGCTCTGGATGATGTTCTTGCGGTCGCCCAGGAACATGTGCTCGGTGCGGCACAGGCCGATGGCCTCGGCGCCAAACTCAAGCGCGAGCTCGGCATCCTCGGGGTTGTCGGCGTTGACGCGCACATGGTTGGCGTGACCGTAAGTCTCGTCCAGGCGGATCTCGTCGGCCCAGGACAGGATGGTGTCCAGGTCACCGGTGAGCTCAGCGGAGACCAAATCGACAGCGCCATCGACGACGATACCCTGGGTGCCGTCGATGGAGATGACATCGCCCTCGTGCAGCACGCGATCGCTGCCTTCGATGCGCACGACCTTCTCAGCCGCGTCGATGTGGAAGCGCTCGACGCCGCAGACGCAAGGCGTGCCCATACCGCGAGCGATAACGGCGGCATGGCTCGTCTTGCCACCGTGGCTGGTCAGGATGCCCTCGGCGGCTACCATGCCCTTCAGGTCATCGGGGTTGGTCTCCCAGCGAACCAGAATGACCTTGTGGCCCTCGTTGGCGCGCGCGACGGCATCGTCGCTCGAGAACACGACTTCGCCCACAGCGGCCCCGGGGCTGGCGTTAAGACCGCTGGCCAGAGCCTCGTACTTCTTGGAGGCATCGAACTGCGGGTGCAGGAGCTGGTCGAGCTGTGCAGGGTCGATGCGGCTCACGGCCTCCTCGCGGGTGATCAGGCCCTCCTCGACCATTTCGATGGCGATGCGCAGGGCGGCGGTGGCGGTGCGCTTGCCCACGCGGGTCTGGAGCATCCAGAGCTTGCCCTGCTCGATGGTGAACTCGATATCGCACATATCGCGATAGTGATCCTCGAGCGTCAGGAACACGCGCTCGAGCTCCTCACCTGCAGACTCGAGGCCCGGGGTGGTCTTGAGGTCAGCGATGGGCTCGGTGTTGCGGATGCCGGCGACAACGTCCTCGCCCTGGGCATTAACCAAAAAGTCACCGTAGAACTCCTTGGTGCCGTCGGCCGGGTTGCGCGTAAAGGCGACGCCGGTCGCCGAGGTCTCGCCCTTGTTGCCAAAGGCCATGGTCTGAACGTTGACGGCGGTGCCGAGCTCGTCAGAAATACCGTGCTGCTTGCGGTAGATGCAGGCGCGCTCATTCATCCAGCTGCCAAAGACGGCCTGAATGGCAAGGCGCAACTGAAGCTCAGGATCATGTGGGAAGACGGGCTTGCCATCGACGACCTCGAGCTCGGGATACAGGGCAGCCTCAACGTTCTCGGAGAAGATGCCCTTAAAGGTCTCGACGAGTTCCTGCAGGTCCTCAGCCGAAAGCTCGGAATCGACGCGAACGCCGGCGACCAGGCGTGCCTGGGTCAGGGCGTTCTCGAACAGGTCGGCGTCAACACCCATAACGACGTTGGAGAACATCTGGATAAAGCGGCGGTAGCTATCCCAGGCAAAACGCGGATTTTGCGTCTGGGCGATAAGGCCCTGAACCGAGTCGTCGTTGAGGCCCAGGTTGAGGACCGTGTCCATCATGCCGGGCATGGAGAACGGAGCACCCGAGCGAACCGACACGAGCAGCGGATCGGAGGCGTCGCCGAGCTTTTTGCCGCAGCGGGCCTCGAGGTCGGCCTCGGCGGCAACGATCTCATCGAGTGCGCCTTCGGGCCACACGTTGCCGGCACCAGAGTACTCGACACAGGTCTGGCAGGTAATGGTAAAGCCACCGGGAACCGGCAGGCCGATACGGCTCATCTCGGCAAGGTTTGCGCCCTTGCCGCCAAGCACGAAGTTCATGGACTTGTCGCCCTCAGTGACACAGGCGCCCTGGGCGTCGGTCCCAAAACGGTAAACCCTCTTGCAATCGCTCACGATACTTCCCCTTCCATACGCTCTCGCGCACGACCGTGGTGACGAATCGACCCGCCGGTTACGGGCCGTGAGGGAACTATACGGCGGGCTTTATGCCGACATGAGAAGAGGATGCGCGGTTTGGTAAACGTGCTAAAACTGGCGGTAAACGGTAGGTAAAGGTGGTTACCTTATGGAGATACCACTACAAGAAACTCGCAGGTCAAATGCAAGTTATTTGCTAAATCGCTTTATCAGTATCAGGTTTTTTAAGCTAATCCAATAAGCTAGCTTTGTTG
>URWZ01000246.1 GCA_900551625.1 uncultured Collinsella sp. | reverse complement strand
AAGCCCTGATCGCAGACCTCTAGCGCACGAATTCCAGCACGCAAAAGACACAGGCCCCGAGCTCCACAGGGAACTCGGGGCCTGTTCGCTATTTCTTAAACCGTGCACCCTGGCGTTTTCTGCCCGAAGCAAAGGTAGAGCCCTTGCGAGCCTGCGAACGCAAACGCTCGATCGTTTCGTCCTCAGATGCGCCCTCAAGCATCGCCCGAATCTGAACGACGGCATCGCGCAGACGCGCCGCCTCCTCAAAGTCCATGGCGGCGGAAGCGTTACGCATGTCTTCCTCCATGGTCTCGACGATCCGCACGAGCTCGTCATGCGGTAGCCCTTCTAGCTGCTCGGCAAGCGTCTGCTCGGGTGCCGCCGTCTCCGGCGCGGCGCCCTCGCCGTTTTCGTCGGGTGTATAGAACGCACCGTGACCCAGCGAATCGCCTCTCGAGCGCCCCTTCGAACCCACAGTCTTTTCGGCCTCGGCAATAAAGCTCGAAATGTCGTTAATGGCCTTGCGGACCGTCTTGGGCACAATGCCATGCTCTTCGTTATATGCCATCTGAATCTCGCGACGGCGCTGCGTCTCCTCGATGGCCTCTTTCATCGAATCGGTCACAACGTCCGCATACATGATGACTTCGCCATCGGCGTTACGGGCCGCGCGGCCAATCGTCTGAATCAGCGAACGGCGGTTGCGCAAGAAGCCTTCCTTATCGGCGTCGAGAATTGCCACCAGCGAGACCTCGGGAAGGTCTAGACCCTCGCGAAGCAGGTTGATGCCAACGAGAACATCAATCTTTCCCTCGCGCAGCGTTCGCAGGATCTCGACGCGGTCCATCGTCGCTGTATCGGAGTGCATGTAATTGACCTTAATGCCGGCATCAAGCAGATGGTCGGTCAGGTCCTCGGCCATGCGCTTGGTGAGCGTGGTCACCAGCACGCGCTCCTTGCGGGCAACGCGCTCGCGAATCTCGTCCTCAAGATCGTCAATCTGCCCACGAACCGGACGCACATCGATCTTGGGGTCGAGCAGACCGGTCGGACGAATAATCTGCTCAACGTCGTTCTGGCTAACCCGCAGCTCATAGTCGCCCGGCGTGGCCGAAACGTAGATGAACTGGGGAATCCTCGCCTCAAACTCATCGAAACGAAGCGGGCGGTTATCGAGTGCCGAAGGCAGACGAAAACCATGCTCAACCAGCGTCACCTTACGCGAGCGGTCGCCTTCGTGCATGCCGCGGATCTGCGGCACCGTTACATGGCTCTCGTCGATGATGCAGAGCATATCCTTAGGAAAGTAATCGATCAGGGTAAACGGCGGCTCGCCCGGTTTTCGGCCGTCCAGATGACGCGAGTAGTTCTCGATACCGTTACAGAAACCCATGGTCTCGAGCATCTCGAGATCATAGTCGGTGCGCTGCTGCAGACGCTGCGCCTCGAGCAGCTTATCAGTCGCCTTGAGCTCGGCCACACGCTTCTCGCACTCTTCACTGATTGATTTCAGAGCCGCTTTGACCTTAGGCTTCTCAGTCACGTAGTGCGATGCCGGCCACACGGGAATGGCCTCGTACTCACGTAGCATCTCGCCGGTGACCTCGTCGATCTCGGCAATCAGCTCAACCTCGTCGCCAAAGAACTCAAACCGCAACGGATGCTCGGCATAGGGTGGATACACGTCGACGACATCGCCGCGCACGCGGAAGGTGCCACGTGCCAAATCATAGTCATTGCGATCGTACTGGATATCGATAAGCGCATGGATAAAGTCATCGCGCTCGAGCGGCACCTTCTTGTCGACGTTCGGAGCTAGGCCCGCATAGTCCTCGGGAGAGCCAATGCCATAGATACACGAGACCGATGCGACAACGATCACATCGCGTCGAGAGAGCAGCGATGCGGTCGCCTGATGTCGCAGCATCTCGACCTCTTCGTTAATCGAGGAGTCTTTCTCGATATATGTATCGCTTTGCGGCACATACGCTTCGGGTTGATAGTAATCGTAGTACGACACAAAATAGACCACGGCGTTGTCAGGGAAGAATTCCTTGAGCTCGCTCGCAAGCTGAGCGGCAAGCGTTTTATTGGGAGCCATAACCAGCGTCGGCTTCCCCAGGGCCTCAATAGTCTTAGCCATCGTGAAGGTCTTGCCCGAACCAGTCACGCCCAGCAAAACCTGATAGCGATCTCCGTCCCTCACGCCCTGCACAAGCGACTCAATGGCCTTAGGCTGGGAACCGGCAGGCTCATAGGGAGACACGACCTTAAACGGCACGTCAGAGCCTTCAACGCCAAAGCGCTTAAGTTCACCACCAACGCGTTCTACTTCAAATTCCGCCATGGATACTCCTAACTCATATATCTGCAGTATACGCAGGCGGCAGGCATAGTCCTATACGAACCGATCAGGATAGAGGGTCTTGTAGCGAACCCAGGCATTATTGACACGAATCAGATACGCCTGCGTCTCGGGAAAAGTGATTGCATTATGAAGCGACGTGCTCTGCTGCGCCCATCCGTCGACATTGCCCATGCCGGCGTTATAGGCGGCAATGGCACTGTCAGTCGACCCGTTAAAATACGTTAGAAGATACGAAAGATACGCACAGCCAAACTCGATGTTCGTAGCGGGATCGTTAAGGTTGTCGGCTGAATACTCGCTACCATCGACAAGACCCTTAGCAATCATATCC
>URWZ01000245.1 GCA_900551625.1 uncultured Collinsella sp. | reverse complement strand
GGCCAAGAACGCGGCAGAGGAGACGTCCGTCGCTAGCGAGCCCGTCACTGCCGCTGAGCCCGCAGCCGCCACTGCCGCCCAGGCCCCCGAAGGCGCGATCTTCAACCCCGAGGCCGCCCGCGGCAACCTGCACCTGGGCATCGACGTGGGCTCCACCACCGTCAAGCTCGCCGTGCTCAACGACGACAACCAGATCGTCTACGCCAAGTACCAGCGCCACCACACCGACGTTCGCGCTTGCGCCCGCGACTTGTTCGAGGGTGCCGCGACTGTGCTGCCGACGGCCCAGATGACCTGCGCCATCACCGGCTCGGGCGGCCTTCTGCTGTCTCAGTGGCTCGACCTGGAGTTTGTCCAGGAGGTCATCGCCAGCAAGCGTGCCGTCGAGACCCTCATCCCGGCCACCGATGTCGCCATCGAGCTGGGCGGCGAGGACGCCAAGATCATCTACTTCGATAATGGCATTGAGCAGCGCATGAACGGCACTTGCGCCGGCGGCACGGGCGCGTTCATCGACCAGATGGCCACTCTGCTGCACACTGACGCCAGCGGCCTTAACGAACTCGCGGCCAACGCCACCACCATCTATCCCATTGCCAGCCGCTGCGGCGTTTTTGCCAAGACCGACGTCCAGCCGCTGCTCAACGAGGGCGCCCGCCCCGAGGACGTGGCCGCTTCCATCTTCCAGGCCGTCGTGACCCAGACCATCTCGGGTCTGGCGTGCGGCCGTCCCATCCGCGGCAACGTCGCCTTCCTGGGCGGCCCGCTGCAGTACCTCTCCGAGCTGCGCCACCGCTTCTACCTCACGCTCAACCTGGACGAGGAGCACCGTATCGTGCCCCAAAACGCCCACCTGTTTGTGGCGAGCGGCGCCGCCATGGCGCACGAGTCCAACAAGCTCAGCACGTTCCCACAGCTCATCGAGGCCATCGATGCCCTGGGTGACACCCAAGGTGCCGAGGTCGAGCGCCTGGACCCGCTCTTTGCCACCGACGAGGATTTTGCCGAGTTCAAAACCCGCCACGACCAGGAAGTCGTCCCCAAGGGCAAGCTCGAAGGCTACACCGGCCGCGTGTTCATTGGCATCGACGCCGGCTCCACCACCATGAAAGCCGCGCTCGTGGGCGAGGACGGCCAGCTGTTGCACACCTGGTACGGCAACAACAACGGCGACATCCTGGGCACGGCCAAGGTCATCATGGCCGATTTCTACAACCACATCCCCGCCGGCTGCACCATCGGCCACGTGACCACCACGGGCTACGGCGAGGCGCTGCTCATCGAGGCCCTCAAAGCCGATTCCGGCGAGATCGAGACCGTTGCGCACCTGCGCGGCGCCAAAGCATTCCTGCCCGGCGTCGAGTTCATTCTGGACATCGGCGGCCAGGACATGAAGTGCCTGCGCGTCAAGGACGGCGTTATCGAGCACATCATGCTCAACGAGGCCTGTTCGTCGGGCTGCGGTAGCTTTATCGAGAGCTTCGCCGTCTCTATGAACATGGACGTGCGCGCGTTCGCCGATGCCGCCATCCATGCCAAGGCCCCCGTCGACCTGGGCAGCCGCTGCACGGTCTTTATGAACTCGCGTGTCAAGCAGGCGCAAAAGGAAGGCGCCACGGTGGGCGACATCGCGGCCGGCCTGTCCTATTCCGTCATCAAGAATGCCCTGTTCAAGGTCATTAAGCTGCGCGATCCCAAGGAGATCGGCAGCCAGGTAATCGTCCAGGGCGGCACCTTTATGTCCGATGCCACGCTGCGCGCGTTTGAGCAGCTCACCGGCGTTCATGCCGTGCGTCCCGACATCGCCGGCTGCATGGGCGCCTACGGTGCGGCCCTGCTCGCCCGCGATCGCGCCGGCGCCGACGGCACCTCGACCATCCTTTCGGCTGAGGACATCGCGCACCTCACCGTGACGCAAAAGCATGTCCGCTGCGGCCGTTGCTCTAACAACTGCCAGCTCACCGTCAACGACTTTGGCGGCGGCAGGCGCTTTATCACCGGCAACCGCTGCGAGAAGGGTGCCGGCCACAAAAAGCAGAAGACCGAGGCCCCCAACCTCTTCAAAAAGAAAAACGAGCTGCTCTTTAACCGCGAGGTGCTGAGCCCCGACGAGGCCCCGCGCGGCACCGTCGGCATCCCCCGTGCGCTCAACATGTACGAGAATTACCCCTTCTGGCACGCGTTCTTTACGCGCCTGGGCTTTAGCGTGCAGCTGTCCGACCAGTCGAGCAAGAAGACCTACCAGGCGGGCATCGAGTCCATGCCGTCCGAGAGCGTGTGCTATCCGGCCAAGATGAGCCACGGCCACGTGATGAACCTCATTGACCGCGACGTCGACTTTATCTGGATGCCGTGCGTGCGCTGGGAGCGCAAGGAGGATCCGACGGCTGGCAACTGCTATAACTGCCCCATCGTCATGAGCTACCCCACGGCGTTGGCACTCAACATCGACGAGATCCGCGAGCAGAACATCGAGTTCCTGTACCCGTTTGTGCCCTATCACGATAAGACCGAGCTCAAGCGCCGTCTGTACCAGGTGCTCGCCGTCGACCGCGTGGCCGATGCTGAGGCCGGTCGCGGTCGCGTGCGCGGTCCTAAAATCACGCGCTCCGAGGTCGATGCCGCCGTCAACGCTGCCTTTGAGGCCTGTCTCTTATACACATCTCCGAGCCCACGAGACGCTACGCTATCTCGT
>URWZ01000244.1 GCA_900551625.1 uncultured Collinsella sp. | reverse complement strand
CAGACGCCCGCGCCCGAGGCCGCTTCGTTCGATAACGAGATTCGAAACGCCTGGTCCGCTGCCGCTGACCCGGGCGAGACGGCCGTGTACTTGCGTGCCGCCGGTGCCGGCACGGCGCTTCCCCGTACGGTTCTTTCTTCGGCTCGTCCCGATGAGACGGCTGTCTTTTTGGCCGCCGCTCAATCGAGCGCCAGCGTGAAGCCGATCGCCTCCGAGGCTCCTCGTGCGCCGCGTCCCGATGAGACGGCGGTGTTTTTGATGGCAGCCCAGGGAAAGAGCACACCGCAGAGCGCTCCTGCCGCTCGTTCCGCCAAGCCCGCGGCTCATGATGATGGCGAACCGCTTCTTTCGGATGACGAATGGTCGCCGCTTGGTTCGACCGATCCCGTCGAGGGCGTGGCCATCGACGGTGATGACGACTGGGACCCTCTGTCGTTTTCTGCCCGAACCGTCGCCGCCAAAGAAGTTGACACGGTGTTTGGCGACCATGCCATATTCGATGATGATGCCGTATCCGGAAACAACATGCCGAACAGCGATGACGTCGCACCTGCTGATGACGCCGTTTTGGTTGACGATCCCTTTGCGATGACCGGCTCCTTTGCCGTCGTGGACGATTTACTGCAACAAGATGAGGTTCATGAGGACTCTCAGGACGACGTAGACGATATGGGTTCGTCGGACTACTCCACGGTTGGTCGTTCTGCTGGCCTCATGACCGTGCTGACCATCGTGTCGCGCGTCACCGGGTTTATCCGCACGTGGGCCATGGCGGCCGCCATCGGCATGTCGCTGCTCTCGTCCTCCTATCAGGTTGCCAACAACCTGCCCAACATGCTCTACGAGCTCGTGATGGGCGGCATGCTCGTTACGGCGTTTTTGCCGGTGTATATGGGCGTGAGGCGCGAGCAGGGCCGCGAGGCATCGAACGAGTATGTCGGTAACTTGCTCGGTATTCTGCTTCTGCTACTGGGCGGTATCTCGCTGCTGGGCACCGTGTTTGCTCCCGGCTTTATTTGGACGCAGTCGTTCCTTTCGGGCGATGGCGGCAGCATGGATATCGCTGCGTTCATGTTCCGCTTTTTTGCTATCCAAATTCTGTTTTATGGCTTGGGTTCGGTGTTCTCGGGCGTTCTCAACGCACACCGCGACTACTTCTGGTCGACGTTTGCCCCGGTTCTCAACAATGTCATCGTCATCGCCAGCTTTATGGGTTTTGCTCCCGTGTCTGCACAATTTGGCGGGCAGGCCGGTATTATCTTGATCGCAGCTGGTACGACCCTCGGCGTCTTTGTCCAGATGGCCTGCCAGATTCCCGCGCTTGGCAAGCATGGCGTGCATCCTCATATCCATATCGACTTTAAGGATCCCGCGCTGCGACAGACGATCGCGCTTGGTATTCCGACGCTGCTCGCCACGGTGTGCATGTTTGTCTCGACCTCTATTACCAATGCCGCCGCGTTGGTGGTGCAGCCCGAGACCGGCCCTTCCGTCATCGCATATGCGCGCCTGTGGTACACGCTGCCCTATGCGCTGATCGCCGCCTCGCTTTCGACGGCACTCTATACCGAACTCTCTCACGATGCGCAGGAGAAGGATTACGACAGCGTCCGCACGGGCATTTCGCGCGGTGTCGCCCAGATGCTCTTTTTCCTGATTCCGTTTGCGATGTACCTGATCGTCTTCGCCCGTCCGCTCAACATGATCTACTGCGCCGGCAAGTTCGATGAATCCGGTGTGGCGCTGGTGTCGGAGTTCCTTATCTATCTGGCACTTTCCCTGCCGCTCTACGGCGTGGTCGTGCTGATGCAGAAGAGCTTCTCGGCCCTGCTCGATATGAAACCTTATAGCCGCTATTGCTTGTACTCCGCTATCGGTCAGGCCGGTTCGGTGCTGCTGTTTGGCGTGGTGCTGGGCTACGGTATGCCGGCAATTGCGCTTTCGTACGTCGTTGACTACGTGGTCTTGGTCGGATGCTCACTGTGGTGGCTGCGCCGTCGTCTGCATGGCCTTCAGGTCAAGTCTATCTTGCATGGCGGTTTCTTCGGCCTGTTGTTCGGTGGCTTGGGCGCTGCCGCGGGCGCCGGCGTCATGTGGACACTTGAGCACTTTGTCGGAATGCTTGGCAGCTCGATCCTCATTACCCTGGGCTACGTTTGTGTTGCAGGCGTCGTCTCGCTCGCTGTGACTTTTGGCCTTGCCTTTGTCTTTAAGATGCCCGAGGTCTCGGCGCTGCTTCGTCGCAAGTAGGTGCGCGTGGCAGGTCACGATAACATCCCAACGCTTGCCGAACAGGTTTCGCGCGTTCCCACGCAACCCGGCTGCTACCTTTGGAAAGATGCCAAGGGCGATGTCATCTATGTGGGCAAGGCAAAAAACTTGCGTGCCCGCATGCGTCAATACGTGACGCTGCAGGACGAGCGTCAAAAGATTCCGCTCATGATGCAGCTGGTGGCGAGCTTCGACTATATCGTGGTGGAGACCGAGCACGAGGCATTGGTGCTCGAGCGCAATCTGATTGGCCAGTACCATCCGTACTTTAACGTCGATCTCAAAGACGATAAAAGCTATCCCTTTATCGCCATTACCAAGAGCGACTTGTTCCCGGCTATTAAATACACGCGAGAGCGTCATAAACCTGGAACGCGCTATTTTGGCCCCTATACCGATAGCCGTGCGGCTGTCTCTTATACACATCTGACGCTGCCGAC
>URWZ01000243.1 GCA_900551625.1 uncultured Collinsella sp. | reverse complement strand
ATCGTCGGCAGCGTCAGATGTGTATAAGAGACAGCGGCAGGCTTCGCGTCGGGCTTAACTTCGGCCTTGGCCGCCGGCTTCTCCTCGGCCTTGGGCTCCTCAGCGGCAGCGGGCTCCTTAACGGTCGCCGCAGGCTCGGCCTCAGCGGCAGCGGGCTCATCGACAGCTGCAACATCAGTCACACCCGCCGGCCTCTCAATCTCCGGATGCATAAAGAAGTACAGGTCCAGATACTTGTCGGCCGAACGCGTCCAGCTAAAGTCCTGGCTCATGGCCTGCGTAACCAGCTTGTTCCAGGCATCGCGGTTGTCCCAGAACAGGCGTGCCGCGCGGAACACGGCGTCGCCCATCTCGTCGCCGTTAAAGTTGGTAAACGAGAAGCCCGTGCCCTCGCCGGTAAACTCGTTGTACGGGATCACAGTGTCCTTCAGACCACCGGTCTCGCGAACAATCGGCAGGGTGCCGTAGCGCATGGCGATGATCTGCGACAGACCGCAGGGCTCAAACTTCGAAGGCATCAGGAACATGTCGGCGGCGGCGTACATACGCTGCGACAGTGCCGGATCGAATTCGATGCGCGCGGCCATGGTGCCGGGGTACTTGTCCTGGAAATAGCGCAGGCCGTCCTCGTAGTCGCGGTCGCCTGTGCCCAGCACGGCCACCTGAACGCCGCCGGACAGGATGCGGTCGAGCGCGTACATGACCAGGTCCATGCCCTTCTGGCGCGTCAGGCGAGTAACCATCACCATAAGCGGGCGGTCGTCGCGAACCTCGAGGCCTAGCTCTTCCTGCAGCTTGGCCTTGCACACGGCCTTGCCGGAACGATCGTCAATCGTGTAGTTGGCGGCAATGCGCTTGTCGGTTGCCGGGTCAAAGCCCGCCACGTCAATGCCATTCAAAATGCCCTGCAGCGCATAGGAGCGCTCGCGCAGCACGCCGTCCAGGCCCTCGCCAAACTCGGGTGTCTGGATCTCGCCCGCATAGGTGGGGCTCACCGTTGTGATGGCGTCGGCATAGTGCAGCGCGCCCAGCATGTAGTTGATGCTGCAGGCGTCGCAGCGCAGCTGCGAGGCGGCCGCCGGAATATGCGCCACACCCAGGATGTCCTCCATCACGGTGTCGCTAAACTGGCCCTGGAACGCCACGTTGTGGATCGAGAACACGGTCTTGACGCGGTCGTACAGCGGCAGGCCCTGGTAGAACTCGCGTAAGAACACTGGTGCCAGTGCCGTCTGCCAGTCGTTGCAATGCAGGATGTCGCACTCAAAGCCGGCCGGCAGGTGCTGCAGGCTCTCGGTGATGGCCTTGGAGAAGAACGCAAAACGCTCGCCGTCGTCAAAGAAGCCGTACGGATAGTCGCGCGCAAAGTAGCGCTCGTTGTCGATGAACATATAGGTGACGCCGTCGTGCTCGAGCTTCTCGAGTCCACAGTACTCATTGCGCCAGCCCAGGCTCACGTAAAAGTCGGAGAAGTGCTCCATCTGCGCCTTGTACTCGTCCTTGATGGTGGCGTACTTGGGCACCATCACGATAACCTCGGCGCCGGCGCGCACGAGCGCCGCAGGCAGCGAGCCCGCCACGTCGCCGAGGCCACCGGTCTTAACAAACGGTGCGCACTCGGCCGAGGCAAACACGATCTGCATCTTTTTGCTGGTTTCTGCCATATTGTCTCCCATGTTGTAATTCGAGAATAGCCGCCTGGCGCTAACCGGGCGGCTATTCTACATGTTACGAGCGATGTTGCGGTGCCAACGTTAACGCACGATGGTGGTGTCGGAAGTTAACGGAGCCTTGCCCAGCACCAGAATGTTCTCGGGCGTGCCGCGAAGCTCGGTATTGGTGGGGACCACGTTGTTCTTATCCAGGATGGCATTCTCAACGCGTGCGCCGCTCTTGATGATGCAGCTCTGGTTGATGATCGAGTTGGTCACCGAGGCGCCCTCCTCAACCACGACGCCGCGCGACAGGATCGAGTTACGCACAGTGCCCTTGATGATGCAGCCGGCCGAGATGATCGAGTTGCACGCGTGGCTGCCGGTCGCATAGCGCGAAGGCGGCACGTCGTGAGCCTTGGTCAGAATCGGGCGCTCGGGGTCAAAGAGCTGATCGGCCACGGTCTGGTCGAGCAGGTCCATGCTGCGGCGATACAGCGACTTCTCGCTAAACACGCCCACGACCTCGCCCTTGTACTCGTAGCTGCACACGTCGATGTTGCCAAAGTCGCCCTGGAGTGCCTCGAGCAGGTCCAGATAGTCGGCGGCCTGGTAGTGGTCGATAATCTCGAGCAGCGTCTCGCGGTTGACGATGCAGCAGTCCATAGAGGCGTTGTCGCCGTACACGACGCCGGCGCTCACGCCCGTCAGGCGGCCGTTCTCGTTAATCTCGAGTTTGGTCTCGTCATCGACGTTGCGCGTGGCCTTGCAGTACACCACGGTCATCTGGGCGCCGGAGTTCTCGTGTGCGTCGATGATGGTGTTGAGGTCCATGTTAAAGATGATGTTGGTGCCCATCATCACGACATAGGGCTTGTCCGAGCGCTGGAACAGCGTCTTGTTGGAGATGATGTCGCGCAGCAGGAAGCGCATGCCGCCCTTGGTGGTGCCATACGCGTTGCCGGGCACCATGAACAGGCCGCCCTTCTTGCGGTCCAGGCCCCAGTCCTGACCCTGTCTCTTATACACATCTGACGCTGCCGACGATATGCAGTGTGTAGAT
>URWZ01000242.1 GCA_900551625.1 uncultured Collinsella sp. | reverse complement strand
TATAAGAGACAGGGCCTGGAGCGCATGGCCGCCATCATGCAGCACAAGACCGCCAACTACGACGGCGATCTGATGCAGCACCTCATCAAGCTGGGTGAGGAGATCAGCGGCAAGACCTATGACGCCGAGGATTACTCCGGTGCCAGCCGTTCTCTGCGTATCATCGCCGACCACTCCCGTGCCGTCGACTTCATGATCTCTGACGGCATCCTGCCCGGTAACGAGGGTCGCGAGTACGTCCTTCGTCGCCTGCTCCGCCGTGCCGTGTTCCACGGCCGCCTGCTGGGCATCGAGGGCGCCTTCCTGACCAAGTTCATCGACGAGGTCAACGCCCAGATGGGCGAGGCCTATCCTGAGCTGCTCAAGAACGTCGCGCTCGTCAAGGGTATCGTCGCTTCCGAGGAGGAGCGCTTCTCCACGACACTCGACAACGGCCGTGTCTACCTGGACGAGGCCCTGGCTGCTCTTGCCGAGGGCGCCGTGCTTCCGGGCGATGTCGCCTTTAAGCTGCACGACACCTTTGGTTTCCCCATCGACCTGACCGTCGAGATTGCCGGCACCGCTGGCCATGACGTCGACATGGACGGCTTCACTGCCTGCATGGAGGACCAGAAGGCCCGCGCCCGTGCCAATGCTAAGGGCGACGCCTGGGGCAGCTTCAACGATGTGTGGGTCGAGCTTTCGGACAAGGTCGCTGCGACCGAGTTCGACGGCTATGACAACGATGTGATCGAGGGTGCCAAGGTTGTCGCCATCGTGCGCAACGGCGAGTCCGTCGAGTCCGCTGTCGCGGGCGAGGATGTCGAGGTCGTGCTCAACCGCACCCCGTTCTATGCCGAGATGGGTGGCCAGCAGGGTGACGCCGGCGAGCTTTCCTCCGAGGGCGTTTCGCTGACCGTTTCCGATACCAAGAACCACAACGGCCTGTATGCCCACGTCGCGCTCGTCGCCGAGGGCACGCTGACCGTCGGTGCTACCGTGACCGCCGCGCTCGACGCCGAGCGCCGTGGCTTCCTGCGCCGCAACCACACCGCCACCCACCTGCTTGACGCCGCGCTTAAGCACGTCCTGGGCGAGCATGTCTCTCAGGCCGGCTCGCTGGTGACGCCCGAGCACCTGCGCTTTGACTTCACGCACTTCGAGGCTCTGTCCTCCGAGCAGCTCAAGGCTGTTGAGGACCTGGTCAACCAGCAGATCTTCACTTCCAAGCCGGTTGTGACCCGTGTCATGGGCATCGACGAGGCTAAGGCTGCCGGCGCTGTCGCTCTGTTTGGCGAGAAGTACGGCGATGTCGTCCGCGTCGTCTCCGTGGGCACCGAGGACCAGCCGTTCTCCCGCGAGCTCTGCGGTGGCACCCATGCCGCCAATACCGCCGAGATCGGCCTGTTCAAGATCATTTCCGAGTCCTCCACGGGCTCGAACGTCCGCCGTATCGAGGCCGTTACCTCTAAGGGCGCCCTCGACTACATGGCCGACCGCCTGGCACTCGTTGACGCCGCTGCCGCTGCGCTCAAGTGCCGCGTTGACGAGGTTCCCGCTCGTGTGGAGAACCTGCAGGCCGAGCTGCGCGAGACGTCTAACAAGCTCAAGAAGGCGCTGACCGGTGGCTCCTCCGACGCCATTTCCAGTGCCATCGAGGGTGCTGTCGAGCTCGGCGGCTACAAGCTGGTCGTTGCTGAGCTCCAGGGTCTTGAAGCTGCCGACCTGCGCAACGTATGGGATACCGTCCACCAGAAGGTCGCCGGCCCTGTCGCTTGTGTTGTCGCCAGCGTGACTGAGAAGGGCACTCCGGCCCTGCTCGCTGCCGGCTCCGATGACGCCGTGAAGGCCGGTTTCCACGCCGGCAACGTGATCAAGCAGATCGCGGGTCTGGTCGATGGTCGCGGTGGCGGCCGTCCCAACATGGCCCAGGCCGGTGGCAAGAACGCTGCCGGTATCGCCGATGCCCTCGCGGCCGCCAAGACCGCGCTCGGCGCCTAAGTAGTCGCTGTGGTCGCGCTCGCGCTGGACATAGGGGAGACCAGGATCGGCATCGCCGTCTCGAGCCGTGATGGCAAGATGGCGATGCCCGTCAAGGTGCTTCCGGCCGCTGAGGTTACCGGTATGGCCAAGACGTTCCGTTACCTGGTCGAGGACTATGAGCCCGATATCCTGGTAAGCGGACGTCCCTTGACCATGGCCGGTGAGCCCGGCCCCCAGGCCGAGCGCGTTGCCGCCGTGGCGCAAAAGATTGCCGACGAGCTCGATCTTCCGCTGGAGTTTGAGGACGAGCGTCTGTCCTCGCAAGAGGCCAAGCGTATCCTGCGCGAGCAGGGCCTCAACGAAAAGCAGATGAGGGGCAAGATCGACATGATCGCCGCCAGCCTGTTCTTGCAGACGTGGCTCGATCGCAAAAACGAGGAGGTTTTGCATGTCTAGCGCTTTCGATCCGCGCCAGCCGAATCGTACACGACAGTCTGCGCCACGCCCTGTATCGTCCGGTCAGCGTCCGATGCAACCGACTCAGCGCGCGGCCCAACCCGCCGCGCGTTCGGCGCAGCCCTCTTCTTGCCCCACTCAGCCCACTCAGCGCCCAGGCCAGCAGCCTGTTCGTCGTCCTGCTCAGCAGTCTGCTGCCCATACAGCCCAGCCCGCGGGCGGTTCCCGCTTTAAGCAGCAGGCTCCTGCCCAGCGCACGCAGGGACAGGCACCGCAATCACGCTCCCACGCACATCATGC
>URWZ01000241.1 GCA_900551625.1 uncultured Collinsella sp. | reverse complement strand
CGATTACTTTAACGAGCGCGGCTATGCATTGCTGGAACAAGGCTATCGATGCTCGGAGGGCGAGGCCGACCTGGTGCTGCTCGACGAGCTCGACGATGTGGTGGTGATGGCCGAGGTCAAGACCAGGCGTGTTGCGCTGGAGTGCGATACTCGGGTGTTTCCCGAGGAAGCGGTGAACGCCCAAAAGCAGCGGCGCTATCGTCGCATCGCGAGTTGCTATCTCATGGAGCACTATCCGCTCAAGGCGATCCGCTTCGATGCCGTGGGTGTCACCATTCGCGGCGGGCATATCGCCGAGATCGAGCACCAGTACAATGCGTTCGATTGGCAGGTGTCGTGATGGCGTTCGAAACCTTTGCCGTTCACGCTGCCTGTATCCGCGGCGTCGAGGCGATTCCCGTCACGGTCGAGGTATCGCTTGCGGGTGGCATCCCGGGCATCCAGATGCTCGGCATCCCGAGTATGGAGGTGATGGAGTCACGTGGTCGTATTCGCTGTGCGATGCGCTCCGCCGGGTTCGAGATCCCGCGCTCGGGCATTACGGTCAATCTGGCGCCGGGCGATATCCGAAAGACCGGTAGCGGCTTTGACCTGCCGATAGCCATTGCGGTGCTTGCGGCCGATGGGCAGATTCCCCGCGACAATCTCGACCGCTGCCTCATTGCCGGCGAGCTCGGCTTGGATGGTACGGTGCTTCCCGTCAAGGGCGAGGTGGCGTTCCAGCTGCTGGCTCGCGACATGGGGCTGTCTTTTATCGCCGGCAGGTCCGACCAGCATGTTCCGCTTTCGGGGGTCGACTGCGGTTTTATCGACCATCTGTCGCAGCTTGCTCACGGTATGGGCGAGGCAGCTCGGCATTATCTGGATTCTGAAGTGCTCGAGGCCACCTTTGAGCTCGAGCTCGATTATGCCGATGTGTTGGGGCAGGAAGTCGCCAAACGCGGCATAGCGCTTGCGGCGGCAGGGGAGCTCGGCCTTCTCATGATCGGCTCGCCCGGTTCGGGCAAGACCATGCTTGCGCGTCGCATGACGGGTATCTTGCCCGAGCTTTCCGTCGAGGACCAGCAGGAGGCGCTGTGCATTCATTCGGTCTTGGGTGAGAACATCGATGGCCTGCTTGCGGGGCATCGGCCGTTTCGAAGCCCCCATCACAGCATATCGACAGCGGGCCTTATTGGCGGAGGGCGTCCGGTGCATCCGGGCGAGATCAGCCTTGCCCATGGCGGCGTGCTCTTTTTGGACGAGCTTGCCGAGTTTCCCACCGGTGTGCTGCAGACGCTCAGGCAGCCTATCGAGCGCGGTTATGTCAGGATCGTGCGCGTCGATGGCGCCTTCACGTTTCCCTCGCGCTTTCAGCTGCTTGCGGCGAGCAATCCCTGTCCCTGCGGCTTTTTGGGCGATCGCGAGGTTCCATGTCGCTGCTCGGCATCGATGGTCGAGCGCTACCGGTCCAAGCTACGCGGTCCCTTGGCCGACCGTATCGACCTGATGATCGACGTGACCCGCCCCGATCCGCAGGTGATTATTGAGGGCGCCGAGGGTATGTCGTCGGCCGAGCTGCGCGACTACGTTGTCCGCGGTAGGGCTTTTCGTGCCTGGCGCGAGACCCATATGGACGATGCGGATGCCGAGGCCGAGGACGACGAGTCCCGCTCTATCGATGGTGTTGTGTCGACCTTTGCGCTCGATCAGGCGGCGGAAACGTGCGTGCTCGGCCTGTCGAAGCGCACGCATCTCACGGGACGCGGCATCGTGCGCCTGGTGCGCATCGCGCGCACGATTGCCGATGTCGCCGAAAGTGAGCGGGTGACGCAAGATCATGTGCTCGAGGCCGCAATGTATCAGGGAAGGAGGGACCAGTGATGGATGAGGCTCGCTACGAACTGCATCCCGGGGATGGGCTGTTCCCCGCTACTGTTCTGGAGCTTTCCGATGTGCCACAGACGCTGTTCGTGCGTGGCGACCCTGAGGTTCTCTCGACACCGGCGCTCTCGATTATCGGTGCGCGCAAGGCCTCTCCCTACGGCCTTGCCGTCGCGGAGCTTGCGGCCAAGGTCGCGGTGGAAGCGGGGGTGACGGTGGTATCGGGCGGTGCGGTCGGTT
Organism: uncultured Collinsella sp.; assembly: GCA_900551625.1. Lineage (GTDB taxonomy): Bacteria > Actinomycetota > Coriobacteriia > Coriobacteriales > Coriobacteriaceae > Collinsella. Next base: position 623 of record URWZ01000241.1, on the reverse strand, counting down.
GCGACCAGGCGTCGGGTTGGGCCGCAGTCAATGCCGGCGGCAAACATGTCGTGGTGTTGGGGACAGGCGCCGATGTAATCTACCCGCGCTCGAGCGCGGGACTCATCGCGCGCACGATCGATACGGGCGGCGCGGTCGTGTCCATCTCGCCTTGGGGTATGGGGCCGCGTAAGTTTGCCTTTCCGCGGCGTAACCGGGTGATTGCCGCGCTTTCGCAGGCGCTCTTCGTGTCGGAGGCTGGCATGCCTTCGGGCACGTTCTCGACGGCGGAGGCCGCCATGGACCTGGGGCGCGAGCTTCTTGCCGTGCCGGGTTCGATTTTGTCACCCGAGTCGCGCGGTACCAACTACCTCATTGCCAACGGGGCCTGCTGCATTATTGACGAGGAGTCCATCGAGGTGGCTATCTCTCGCATATACGGTACCCTGCGCTATTCGCGTCCTGATGCACCCGGTATCGCAGATCTGGACCCCACGCAGCAGGCCGTGATGCATGCGCTCATCGCCTCGCCGCTCAAGGTCGACGACATCGCGGCACTCGTCTCGCTCGATGCCGTCGGCGTGCTCAAACTTCTGGGTTCGCTCGAACTCGAGGGCCTCATCGAGCGCATGATGGATGGAAGG
>URWZ01000240.1 GCA_900551625.1 uncultured Collinsella sp. | reverse complement strand
CTACACACTGCATATCGTCGGCAGCGTCAGATGTGTATAAGAGACAGGTTTATCATCGGCCTGTTCATTATGGGTTCCGCGATGCTGAACTCCGTGATCGGCACCGTCGAGGATCAGGTTGTCATCAACGCCTTTATTAGCGATGACGCCGATCAGGCAGACGTCCAGGCCTTTGAGGCCGAGCTCAAGACGTGGAGCAACGTCAAGTCCGTGACCTATAAGGACAAGGACGACGCGCTGGCCGAGTACACGAGCAAGATGTCGGGCAACGCCGACGCCACCATGAGCGCGCTCGACGGCCAGAACCCGCTGCCCGCCTCGTTTGCGATCGAGATGGACGATCCGTCTCAGGTCGAGAGCACGGCCAAGAAGCTCAAGAAGAACGCCGACTTCCAAAAGATCGCGGACGACGGCGACGTCAACGCGAGCGTGCTGTACGGCCAGGAGGAAGTGAGCCGCCTGTTCCAGGTGACCAACTACATCCGTATCGCCGCCGTGGTACTCGTCGGTCTGCTGACCTTTATCGCGTTCATCTTTATCAACAACACGATTCGCCTGTCCATTACGGCGCGTCGTCGCGAGATTGCGATTATGCGCCTGGTGGGCGCCAGCAACGGCTTCATCCGCGGACCGTTCATTACCGAGGGTGTGCTGCAGGCCATTCTGGGCTCGCTGCTTTCCATCGGTGTTTTGGAGCTGCTGCGCAATCTGATGGTTCCTCGCCTGCAGGAGAGTGTCGGCTGGATGTCGTTTGCGCTGCCGATGCAGTATTACCTGGTGACCTACGCCGCGCTGATTCTTGTCGGCGTCATTATCGGTCTCTTTGGTTCTGCCATCGCCATGCGCCGCTACCTGCGCGTGTAGGCATGCTTGGAATTCGTTCCTTCCAACGGGTCGTTCCTTTTGGGACGGCCCGTTTTTTGATCCCTTGGGGACGGAGGAAAACGGATCACTTAGGGGGTCGGTCGATTCGAGTGATCCGCAATCCTGCCGTCCCCTAGGGATCATTTGGGTAGACTCTTGAGGTGTAAACGGCTATCGATAGTAAGGAGGCGCCATGGGGCGCAATAACAAGCATAAGCGTGGAGCTCGCAATAAGCGCGGGCCGGAGCGCAGCGAGCGTCGTCCGAGCCTGACCGGACGCGTGCAGCTCCATGAACATAGCGCCTACGTTGTAACCGAAAACGGCGACTACAAGGTCATGGGCCGCGGTAAGCGCGAGATCATGGATGGCGATACCGTTGCCGTGAGCATTAAGAACAGCCCGCATGGTGAGCGTCGCGCCGTGATCGAAGGCGTCGTCGAGCGCGCCGCCATCAGCGTGGTGGGCACGTATCAGACTGCTGGTCCACTCGGGGTGATCGAGCCGCTCGATTCGCGCCTGAAGGCCGACTTCTTTATTTTGCCCGAGGACACTTCTGCCGAACGCTTGGACGTGCATCCTGGCGATATTGTCGTTGCGCGCATTCTAACGTATCCGACGCGTCTGGAATCGGGCACGGTGACAATCGATCGCCGCATTGGCGGCGATGACGCGCCCGATTTGGGCGTTCAGTATGTGATGGCGCGTTATGGCTATACCGACAACTATCCCGAGGCCGCGCTTGCCGAGGCCGAGGCTCTTTCGCTCGACGTGGCCGCGGCGCTCAAGGATCCGCTTCGCCGCGACCTGCGCGACCGCTTTGTCATCACGATTGACCCGGTCGACGCGCGCGACTTTGACGATGCCATTTCGCTGGAGCGTACGCCCGAGGGTGGCTACAAACTGGGCGTCCATATCGCCGACGTCTCGCACTATGTGGCGTGGGACGGGCATATCGATCTTGAGGCTCGTCATCGCACGACGTCGGTGTATCTTGCCGATCGTGTACTCCCCATGCTGCCCGAGCGCCTGTCTAATGACCTGTGTTCGCTTCGTCCCGACGAGGACCGCTTGGCGTTTACCGTCGACATTGAGCTCGACGCGCAGGGCCGCGTGCGCCAGTACGACTCTTATCCCAGCGTGATTCGCTCGCGTGTGCGCATGGACTATGATGGCGCCGAGGCGCTGCTGGTGCGTGCCGGCGCGGTGGAGTATTCGGTGCTGGAGGGTGCCGCCGAGGATGTTGCGGCTGCCGAGGCCTCGCGCGAGGAGGCGCTTGAGCGTGGGCTTGCATGCGAAGAGGCAGCCCGCGGCTATAACGTCGACCTGGGTGATTTTTTGGTTGCCGCCAACGAGCTCGCGGAGCTCCGCCGCCGCATTCGTCGCGCGCGTGGTTCGGTTGACTTTGATACGGCCGAGATCCGTGCGCTCTTGGACGAGGACGGCGTGCCCGTGCAGATCGTGGCCCGTGAGCGCTCGTGCGCCACGTCGCTGATCGAGGAGGCCATGCTGCTCGCCAACGAGTGCGTGGCCGAGTGGCTGGCCGACCGCGACATCGAGGCTTGCTATCGCGTGCACGATGATCCCAGCCCCGACAGCCTGCACGGTGCCGCCGTGGCGCTGGCGCAGCTGGGCATCATCGATGACCGCCGTGCGGCCGGTATTGCCCTGGGAAGTCCCGATGAGCTGCAGGCCGCGGTTGACGCCGCGGCTGGCACGGCCAACGCGCCGCTTGTCAACACGCTGCTGTTGCGCAGCATGCAGCGCGCACTGTACAAGCCACGCAACGAGGGGCACTTTGCGCTCGCTGCGCCGTGCTACTGCCACTTTACGAGCCCCATTCGCCCTGTCTCTTATACACATCTGACGCTGCC
>URWZ01000239.1 GCA_900551625.1 uncultured Collinsella sp. | reverse complement strand
TAGCGTCTCGTGGGCTCGGAGATGTGTATAAGAGACAGGCCATACGCGCTGCTCTGCCGCCGTCGGCTCGGGCGAAGCATTGTCGACCGGAAGTACCAGGGGCAGCGGGGCCGTCATGACGATGGCGTCTTTGCCGACACCATAGTAACCGCGGCGACGGCCAGCCTCGGTAAAGCCCAGAGCGTTATAGAGCGCAATCGCGCCCTCATTGCCGTCCTCAACCTCGAGCGAAGCCGTGGTGCAGCCGAGCATCTGCGCGTCATAGCTCACGTGCGACAGAAGCTTGCGGGCGATGCCCTCGCGGCGATGCGCCGGATCGACGGCAACGTCCATAATCTGCACGTCCCCGTCGACAACCATACCGCCGGCAAGACCCAGCAGACGGCCGTCGTCGTGCGCCACCCACCAGCTACGCGGCGCGGCAACGTCCTCGCCCAGCTCGGACAGGAACATGCCCGGCGTCCACGCCTCGTGTCCGGCGCCTTCAAAGCAGGCGGTCTCCAGTGCGCTCGCGCCCTCGGCATCCGCCGCGCCCATGGGGCGGAATTGCAGGTGACGTCCGGCGAGCTCGTCGGCAACGCCCGTAATTTCGCTCTGCTCGCTCTCGGCAAGACCGAGGCGCTTGCGCTCGTTTTCCTCGGCATCAGAAAGGCGCGTATAGATCGGTAGGACGCGGGCCGGGTCGCCGTCACCCGCGGCATGCGCAAGGATGAGGCCCTCGCCCGAAGGCCACCACAAGTCGCGCTCTACGCAACGAGCGGCCTCGTCCTCACCCAGCAGCTTGCCATAACGCACGAGACCGTCACCAGTCAGCTGAACCTGATCCCAGTCCGCGGTCTGGCGCCACTCATCAAGCGCCACGGCGGCCTTGACCACACGCTCGCGCTCAAACAGACGCTCGGGACCCTCATCCCCCAGCACATACAGCGCCGGGTACACCTCGCCGCGCATGGCGTCGGCAAGAACACCAAGCTTGCCGCGTACGCCGGCCTTCCATGCCGTCCAGGCGCAAGCGTCAAGTGTCGACACGCCGAGCAACGGCACGTTGGCACCACGTGCCAGACCCTTTGCGGTGGAGATGCCGATACGCACGCCCGTAAACGAACCCGGGCCGCGGCCGACCACATAACAGCCGACATCGCTACGATCCAGGCCGGTCTGCTTCAGTAGGCCATCAACAGTATTCACGAGCTCCACGTTGGCATGGCGGCGACACAGATGGTCCCCACTTACCAGCTTTGCCTCGCCTGTCTGCACATCAATCCAGCTTGCCGCGCAGGCAAGCATGTCGGTCGATGTGTCAAGCGCCACCACCAGCGCGTTGTCGTTATGCAAGCTCATCTTGTACAGCCTTATCTATCAAATGGGAAAGCTCATTCGCGCGCTCGTCGTGTGCCTCGAGCGTTATCGTTCGCACGTCGCTGTCGTCCTCATCGCGCTTAAGCGTCACCGAAAGATACTCATCTGTCAGTTCATCCTGAAACTGCTCGCCCCATTCCAGCAGGCAAACACCCTCATAGCCCAGCACGTCAAAAATGCCCGTATCCTCAAGCTCGTAGGCATGCTCCAGGCGGTACAGATCAAAATGAAACAGCGGAATACGCCCTTGGTCATGAACGGCCATGAGTGCGAACGTAGGGCTCGTGACCATATGCTCATCGCCCAGAGCGCGCGAGACGCCCTTGGTAAAGTGAGTTTTGCCCACTCCCAGGCCACCGGTCAGGATGAGCACATCGCCGTCCTCAAGGCACGGTGCAATTAGCTCGCCAAAGTACTCCGTATCGGCAGCGCAAGTCGTTTTGTAAGTACCTACCCCCAGGCGCTCCAGGGACATATATGCTCCTTATTATTCCGAGGCACCCTCTGGCGCGGGGTGCCGCTCCAGATAGTCGCCCAGCATCTTAAAGTCTTCCTCCAGCAACTCTTGCCACGCCGGATTGCGCAGCGCTGCCGCGGGATGAAACGTCGGCATCACCACAAAGTGCCCCATCTGATGGAACCTGCCGCGCAGCTTGGTAATGCCGATCTCGGTCTTGAGCACAAAGTGCGTCGCGGGATTGCCGAGTGTCACGATGATATCGGGCCAGATGCTTCGAATCTGCTCGCGCAAAAACGGTGAGCAAGCCAGCACTTCCTCGGGGCGCGGATTGCGGTTTCCCGGCGGGCGACACTTAAGCACGTTGGCAATGTAGACGTCTTCGCGTTTGAGCCCCGCCAGCGACAAAATGCCGTTGAGGTCCTCGCCTGCCGCCCCCACAAAGGGCTCGCCCTGCAAATCCTCGTTGCGACCCGGTGCTTCACCAATAAACATGACGCGAGCGTGGGGGTTTCCCACGCCAAACACGATGTTATGGCGCGACTGATAGAGCTGGCAGAGATGGCAGTCGCCTAAAACAGCCTCAATCTCCTCGAGTGCGACCTCACGTGGCGCCTGATGGGTATGGCCGGGGATGTGCATGACGCCCATAGCGGCTCCTACACGTAGACCTTGTCGAGACGCATGCCAAAGCCGCAGGCGACCTCGTAGTTAATCGTTCCGCGCAGTCGGGCCATCTCGTCCATAGTGATCTCGGCATCGCCATCGCGGCCGACAATAATCATCTCGTCACCATACTCGGCCTCGGGAATCTCGTGTGCCGGGTTGGACTGAATGGCGACCATAAACTGATCCATGCAGATATTGCCAACCTGACGCACGCGCTCGCCGCGATACAGCCTGTCTCTTATACACATCTGACGCTGCCGACGATATGCAGTG
>URWZ01000238.1 GCA_900551625.1 uncultured Collinsella sp. | reverse complement strand
GTGCGGTCTCGGCGGCGGCAGACTCCATGACCGCGCGCGTGTAGAGCAGGCACACCGGCTGCAGCGCCAACAGGACGAGCGTCAGAAACGTCGGCAGCAGGAATGCCGCCTCGACCGTAGACTGCGCCCGGTCCTCGCGCGTGACATCAATAGAGCACGATGTCCTTAGCACCCGCAGCAGCGTCGACAACCGATGTCGAGGTGACGCCGTGAGACGCCGTCCGCTCGACCAGCGCCGCCAAGCGCCCATCGGCACCGGCACGCCAAAGCCCTGCGATCGCCAGCACGATGGAAAGCAGTGCCACCGTGACGATGGCGTATTCGACCGTTGCCTGGGCAGATTCCTCACGCAGGACATCATGCATTTCACGACCCCTCCTTTGAGTTCGTTGTCTGCGGGGTCAGGCGGACCACGCGCAGGCGACACGAAGTATCACCAGCATCCGCGGCAACCGTCACCATATCGACCCAGCCGCGCCCATCGCGCACAATGGCGCCCCATACGTTACCCTTAATATCGAGATAGCCGCTCAGGGCGAGCTGGGCCGTTGGCACCTCGCGGTAGGCGCGTAACATATCCGCCGCTGCCTCGGTCATCGGTCGGTCCTCGGACCATGCAAGCCGGACCGCAATCGCGTTGTCCTCAGGCGAATCCGTCGCAGTGCCAGACCGCTTGTCGAGCATCCGCAGAAAGGTTTGCGCCGTGACAGCGACATCCGAATCGTCCGCATCTCGCATCTCATCTTTTTGAGACGCCACCGCCGAATCTGAGCCCGAATCGAAGGCGGCCCCAGGACGCTGCTGCCGCGCGGCGTTTAGCCCCCAAACCGCCACTGCCACCGCCACGACCGCACAGGCGAGCACTAGCAACGCGCCGACGGGACGGGCGCCCTCTACAGGCTGTTGATGCCCTCGCTGATAGCGCTCCATAACTCTTGGACCTTGCCCTTAAATGCGACGATGGCAATGATGGCAATCACCACGAGAACACCGACTAGGATGGCGTACTCGGTGGTGCCTTGCGCGCTCTCCTCCCGCAGCAGTTCTTCGGCACGCTGGCGAGCGTGAATTGACTGGCAAAACGCCAAGCTCCAGACCTTGCCAACAACGTCAGTCATCGTATTCATGTATTCCTCCCTACATCATCCCGCCTGCTCCCAGCAGCGGGCCCAATATGGACAGAAGCAACGCCGGCAAGATGAGCGTGCCGGTGGGAATCAGCAGCTTGACCGGCGCACGCTCAATCTCGCGCTCGACCGCGGCGCGATGGGCCGCGCGAATCTCGCGACTTTGGGCCGCCAGCGTCTCGGCAAGCGGGGCACCGAGAGCAAGCGCCTGCCCCGCTGTGATGGCAAAGGTCTCGAGCGCCCGCACATCCAGGTCGCACGCGGCCGCCAGAAGCTCATCCTCTCGCGTCCCTACGCCCACCCGCCATGCCATGCAGGCTCGCTCAAGGCGGAGCGCCAACGTCGATCGGCGATTGGCGCAAAAAACCTCAAGCGCCGCATCGAACGAAAGGCCGGCCGAAAGCCCCAGACGCACCACGTCGATCATCTCGGACACCTCGCCAAGCGACACCTGCGCCGTACCACCCGTGCCGAGCATGCCCCTCAACCGTGCTACCAGGACATCGGTCACCGATCGGGCAGCCGCAACAACCAGCAGCGCCTCGCGTTTGCAGACCTGGGCGATCTTGCATGCGTCCGCACGATTGAGTCCCGTCGCGACAAACACGCTGAGCGCGCACAGGCATGCCGCGACCCCGACCAGGGCGCTCACAGCTCCACCCGCATAATGCGCCTGATAACCACCAGGGCAACGGCGTTGAGGGCAAGACCCAGCGCCACAGCGCCCGCGCCGGCAGGCGTCGCAAGACCGCGACGAAAATCTGCCGAAAGCAGCGCCAACACCGCGCACATGCCCGCCGGCATCGCCGCGACCATATGCGCAGACATGCGAGCCTGCGACGTCTTGACATCCAGGCGGCGCTTGAGCTCAATGCGCTCCCCCACCATGCTCGACGCCTCGGACAGTAAGTCGGCAAGCGGAGCACCGGTGCGCTGAGACACCTTAAGCGCCAAGGTCACAAGCGAAAGACCGGGGGCGTCGATGCGCACGAGCAAGTCATCGAGCGCATCGGTCGCCGAGATGCCGCAATCGATCGCCGCCGCCACCCGCAAAAACTCGGTATGCACCGGCTCTTGCGCATGAGCGCCCACAAAGCGCATGCCCTGGGCCAGCGAATGTCCCGAGGCAAGCGACATGGAAAGTGCGGTAAACGCCTCGGGCATGGCCTCTTCTGCATCGTGTTGCTCGCGCCGGCTCTCAAAGCCATCCCGAGCGGCGCCAGCGGCAATCGGAGCAACAAGTCCCAAGGCAAATCCGAGGGGCGATAACGACACCATCGTTAGTAAAACGCAGCAGACACCGCTCGATAGCAGCAGAAACGCCAAACGCCCCGAAGCATCTTCGATCACGAGGCCAAGGCGATGCGCCGGAGCCAGCGATGCCCACGAACGGGCGATCTTTTTCAGCAGATCGTTTTCCACCAGCTCACGCGGCAGCTTCTCTGCCGCCGTCTCGAGCGCCTGACGCGCCAGCTCCGCCGGCGGCACCTGCGGCACACGAGGTTCCGCCCCGCACGCCGTCGCAACAGAAAACCCTGCCAAACCCCCTACGACGAGGGGCACAGCGACCTCCATTCGTCCACCTCCTCTTGTGTGAGCGTCCCCGACCGCAGGCCTTCTGCAATAAACGGCGGCTCGCGGTCAAGCGTCCAG
>URWZ01000237.1 GCA_900551625.1 uncultured Collinsella sp. | reverse complement strand
CCTCAGAACCGTCCTCACCAGCAGTCTTATTCTGCTGATCGAGCTTATGCTTGCCACTCACAATAGACGTGGCACCCAGCGTGGCCAAGCTTGCACTGGCAAGGCTCGCCATAACGATGAGGTCGCCCGTCTTGGGCATGTTACCGCCCGAAGACTTGGTCGTGGTCGTGGTCGTGGTGGTCACCGTTTTGGAGCCATTTTGCTCCTGGTTCTGGTTATCGGCGTTGTCCTTACCGCCGTCCTCGCCCTGCTGCTTTCCGTCGTCGGTCTTGCCCTTGCTCTCGTCCTTCTCCTTGGATTCATCCCTCGCGACCGCGGTCTGCGTCGTAGAAGCCTGATCAGAATTGTTCTTGTCAGGAGACGAGCTGCTTACGCCAGCCATCAGCGAGGAACCAAACGTGCAGCCAAGCTGCACAACGAAAGAGGGCTTCTTGTCCGTCGAAGTAGCGGGCGCGTCCGGCGCCTTATTCGAGTCGTCCTTGGAAGCACCGGAATCAGTAGCGGCGTCAGAGTTAGAGTCATTGCTAGAACCAGTATCGGCGGAAGAATCGCTCGAGTCAGTGGAAGAGTCAGAGGAACCAGCGTCGGTCGAACCGGAGGCGGCGCCGTCCGTATTGCCGGCAGAGCTTGAAGACGAATCGCCCGCAGCAGAGCCGTTAGAATCGGAGCCGCTCGAGGTAGAGCCGTCGTTGGCAACGCCACCAGCAGAGCCATCGCCGCCAGCATCGGTCGAGGGCGCATCCATCCTGCCATCGTTGGCATCGTCGCTCGAGTCGTCATTCGAATCAGGCGTCGGCGAAGGTGCCGGCGTGGGCTCGGGCTGCACGGGCGTTGCCGCGGAAGCCTCGTCCTCGGCGATATAGACGAGGCAATCCTTGAGCTCATTGCGGTAGCGGTTCTTCCAGCCCTCGTGGTACTGGGGCTGGCTTGCATACTTGGTCGCCACATTATTGACCACGCTGTTGGAAAGCGCCGTCACAAACTCGCGGTCGGTCATACTGTTAGAAAGGTTTGCCCAGCGGAAAAAGTCCTGGCAGCCACCGGTGCCGCACATATTGGTGATACTCCACACCATACCCTTGACGCAGTCGGCACGGCCGGAAATGTCAATACTAAGGGCGCTCTTGAGCCACGCCTCGGTCACCGCATAGTACGAGTTGTACGCATAAGCATCTTGAAGTGCTGAGAACTCAACAGGATCGGTGTTGTAAGCACCCTGAAAGGCCTCCTGCGCAATACGGCCCAGCTCGGTGAGTTGGCCGTTCGCATACATGGGGTTGTTCACGTTGGAAATCTCGCTGCCGCGATCAATCGCATCCTTGAGCATGCTGTACTTGGCAGAATCGTAGTTGTAAACCTGCTTCATAAACGGAATGAGCGACCAGCGGCGATCAAACTGATAGTAACCCAGTGCGTTATAGCCGTCACCATACGAAAATCCCTGGTTGTAGTTACCATGGCTCTCGTACTTGGTAAAGTACTTCATCTCGGGAGTCACGTTGACAAACGAAACGCCCTGGACCGACCTCAGCACGCCCGAGAAGGACTGCTGGGTGTAGAGACCCTTATCGATATCGGTGGCATCCGAGGCAACGCCCGGCGTGGGCTCCTCGGCAGCGACAGGTGCCGGCGCGGAAACGGCGCCAAACGAAAGCGCCAACGTCAGGCCCGCGACAATAGCAGAATGCTTGGGCTGCATAAGATCCTCCCTGCATTGGTGTAGTTAAAGTTCAGTTTGCAAAGATAAAAATAAGTATTGCAGCTCGCCCGTTGTTGCACAACAACCCCTCGGTAAACGGCAACAACCCTCCGCGAAATCTTAAGGAATTACGAAATCTTAAGGAATTAAACAAACTGGTCGTCGGGCGCCAACAGAAGCTCGCCGTAACGCTCCATCAACCCGTCCCTCAACTGGCAGAAAGCAGGGATATAGACGTTCAAGATGCGCTGAATCAAATCTTGAGCGAGCTTGTTGTCATAGATATGGACGTTCGTATTGCGATCTCTGAGCATATCTAGCCAGGCCGCCTCATCAATAAAGTCGTAGAATCGGTAGGACTCCTTCAAGATGGCACGAGGAGGCCCCGACGCGGCAAGCGTGGCGCCCTCATACTCGAGCAGACGCTTAAGGAGCTTCCAGCTCAGTTCAAATTGAAGATTGAACTTATTAATCAATCCACTCTGAACAAAATCATTGTTGAGATCCTGATTGGGCGCATCCTCAAGATTCGCCAAGGCACTGGCAAAGTTCTCATATTTTTTCATACAGAATCACACCATCCCTGGCAATTTCATCGAGCAATTGCTGCGATAAGGACTCGTCGAGATTGACGACATCTACATCTAAAAGAGTATCAAGACGTTCATCGATCAAATATGAGAAGCGGCCGAAATCCCGGCAACCTGCTACGGCGATGTCAATATCGCTCTTGGGCAAGTTGTCACCTCGAGCGCGAGACCCAAACAGCACGACCTTCTCGGCGTCACATTCCCGAGCAAAAACTTCGATTTGCTTATACACCTTGTCGAGAGATGCCATTTGCAGCCCTACAGCTTAATGTCAAAGTTGATCTCGGGGACGGCGGCCAGGTCGTCCAACGTCACGCCGTCGACATAGTTCTCGATGACCTCGTCAAGGCCACGCCAGAACTTGACGGTGGAACACAGGTCACTGCGGGTGCAGCTGTTGTCGATGCCGTCGCACGCCACCGGAGCCGTGCTGCCCTCGACGGCACGCAAGATGTCGCCCTGTCTCTTATACACATCTCCGAGCCCACGAGACGCTACGCTAT
>URWZ01000236.1 GCA_900551625.1 uncultured Collinsella sp. | reverse complement strand
GAGATCTCCACACTGCATATCGTCGGCAGCGTCAGATGTGTATAAGAGACAGCTTTTCTGCAGCTCGTCGTTGTACTGCTGGCGAATCTCGACCTGCTTGGCCAAGATATCGCTCGAGCGCTTGGCGACGTAGAGGTCGCGCACGGGAAAGTACAGACTCACGAGCACCAGGACAACGACAATGCCAACAAACAGCCCGCGCTGGGGTCCATGGGTAAAGTCGTAGATTGCCTTGACCACCGCGTTGTCGTTGGCGTAGTGCATGAAGTCCGAGCCCGAAAGACGGTTCGAGGGACGGCGCGGCTTGTCGGACGCCTGGGTCGAAGGGCGCGACGCATGCTTGGAACGCGATGGGCGCACCGGACTATCCGAGGAACTATTTGGCTGAGCATTGGGATGCGAAGTCGCCGGCGAGCTATACCTGGAGCGATCAGCACCAGCATAACCAGACCCGCCAAGCTGTGCGGTACGCGCACGACGAGGCGACGGCTCACGCGAACCGGCGGAATAGTACCTGTTGTCGTAAATCTGATCCATGTGCGCCTTGTGCGGTTGAGGTTTGTTTGCGCTAAGTCCTTTAGTTATAGCACGAGCGCCCGCGCCGCCTTCGCCAGCCTTTGCTCGACATAAAAAAGGCGCTGAGCCGTATGGCCCAGCGCCCATAGTTCTTTGCGGCATCCAGCCAAGGCGGGGAGGAACCGAGTCAGCCTCCCCCTCGCCAAATTCGCCCGTTTAGCGAATGTTGTAGAACGCGGCCTTACCGGCGTAGCACGCGCTGCCCTCGAGCTCGTCCTCGATGCGGATGAGCTGGTTGTACTTGGCAATACGGTCGCTGCGGCACGGGGCGCCCGACTTGATCTGGCCGGCGTTAACACCCACGACCAGGTCAGCGATGGTGGAGTCCTCGGTCTCGCCGGAACGGTGACTCACGATGCAAGCGTAGCCGGCCTCCTTGGCAGTCTCGATAGCCTCGAGCGACTCGGTGAGCGTGCCAATCTGGTTGACCTTGACCAGGATCGCATTGGCGGCGCCCAGCTCGATGCCCTTCTTAAGGCGCTCGGTGTTGGTGACGAACAGGTCGTCGCCTACGAGCTGCACCTTGTTGCCAATGCGGCGGGTGAGCTCGACCCAGCCGTCCCAGTCCTCCTCTGCCATACCATCCTCGATGGAGATGATGGGATAGGTGTCGACAAGCTTCTCCCAGTAATCGACCATCTGAGCGCTCGTGTACTCAACGCCCTCGCCCTTGAGCTCGTACATGCCGGTCTCGGCGTTGTAGAACTCGGTCGATGCCGGATCCATGGCGTACATGAAGTCGACGCCGGGCTTAAAGCCAGCCTTCTCCACGGCCTTGGTAATGTACTCGAACGGCTCGGCGTTGGTCTTGAGATTGGGCGCGAAGCCGCCCTCGTCGCCCACGCCGCCGCCCAGGCCGGCCTCGTGCAACACGCCCTTGAGGGTGTGGTAGACCTCGGCGCACCAGCGCAGGCCCTCGGCAAAGCTCGGAGCACCCACGGGCATGATCATGAACTCCTGGAAGTCAACGTTGTTGTCGGCATGCACGCCGCCGTTGAGGATGTTCATCATGGGCGTGGGCAGCAGGTGGGCGTTGACGCCACCCAGGTACTGATACAGCGACAGGCCTGCCGACTCGGCAGCGGCGCGGGCAACGGCCAGCGACACGCCCAGGATGGCGTTGGCACCGAGCTTGGTCTTGTTGGGGGTACCGTCCGCGGCAATCAGCGCGGCATCGACGGCGCGCTGGTCGAAGGCGTCGAGGCCCACGACGGCGTTAGCGCACTCGTTGTTGACGTGCTCGACGGCCTGCGAGACACCCTTACCCAGATAGCGGCCCTTGTCGCCGTCGCGCAGCTCGCAGGCTTCGAAAGCACCGGTCGAAGCGCCCGAAGGCACCATCGCGCGACCGAAGCTGCCGTCCTCGAGCACGACCTCGACCTCGACGGTGGGGTTGCCGCGGCTGTCGAGTACCTCGCGACCGTAGACGTCCAAAATATCGCTCATGTTGTCTCCCTCTCACTTGGAAACGTAGTGGATGCAAGCGACCGGCCGACTGTGCACCATCGGTGCGCCTCCGTAAGTTAGCCATGTCGCACTTTTTGCATTATGCCCTAAGTTAGCCGAGGGATACATATGAATTGGAGAAATCATTCTTTGAGGCGCTTGTTTTTGCACCGAGCATTCATCTCTAGAGGTCGCCCCCCCCCACCATTAAATTCTTCTATCGGCATACCGTCTTTACCTGGCTTGCGAATGAAAGAGCCAATAATGTGCTTTTACATCGTGCAAAGTTCTGGATATCGTGCAATTCTAAGGGTCTGAAGTTCTGGATATCGTGCATAATCAGGTTATAAAAGTTCTGGATATCGTGTACGAGGTAGCCATGCTTAAACGAAAAGCCTATGACAAACTACTAAAATGGAAGCATGAAAGCGCTGGTAAAACAGCACTTCTTATTGAAGGAGCCCGCCGCGTCGGAAAGAGCACGCTTGCCCGCACGTTTGGAGAAACCGAATACAAGTCCTGCCTTGTCATTGATTTCTTTCAAACACCTGCCGAAGTTAAGCAATATTTTGAGGACTATCGCACTGATTTCGACTCGCTCTTCCTCTATCTCTCGGTTTTCTATAACGTCAAACTCTATGAACACGAGACGCTTATCGTCTTTGACGAGGTCCAGATGTACCCGCAAGCACGCGGACTCATCAAGTATCTCGTTGCAGACGGACGTTACGACTACATCGAAACTGGATCCCTACTCAGCATCAAGCAGAACATTA
>URWZ01000235.1 GCA_900551625.1 uncultured Collinsella sp. | reverse complement strand
AGCGACCTGTTTGCGCTCGAGGACGAGCGCCGCGACGCCCTAGACGCCGAGCGCGATGAAGCCTGGCGCTACAAGTCGTGCGAGCGCAAAAACCGTTACGACACGCGCGCCGAGGCCGAAGCCGTTATGGCCGACTGCGAAAACCGCGGACGCCGCGGGCTGGCCTGCTACAAATGCGAATACTGCGGCGGCTGGCACCTGACGTCGCACCTTTGGAAATAGGGACCGCATCGGCACGGCACTAGCGAAGCCCCGGTAATCGCACGCAAGCTACGAGCGCGGCGGCACCAACACATCGTAGCGAACGGCCTTGCCCGCAAGTTGATAGCTCGGCTTAACGCCGGCAAGCAGTGGCCCCTTCACCGGCCGCTTGATAACGACCTTGCGCGGGTGCACCGCAAGCGCAGCTTCGACCAGCGTCTCCTCATCGGCGCACGGCTGTTCCAGATGATGCAAGAGTTGGAACTTCTTTTTAACCGCCGCGCTCTTGGTGCGCTCGGGAAACATGGGGTCCAGATACACCACGTCGGGAGCCGCAAGCTCGCCCTGCCCGATCAACTCAGCTGTATGGCGAAGACCGGCAATGCTGTCCTCGCCCGCATGTAAGCGCATGCGGGCCACGGCAGCAGCAAGCGCCGGATCATCTGCCGCGCGATCCAAGGCATCCTTGAGGAGCGCCGCGATCACGCAATCCTGCTCATACAGATCGACGGTAAAGCCCGCGGCAGCCAGCAGTAGCGAATCCTCGCCAAAGCCCGCCGTGGCATCAATCGCCCATGGGCGCTCGATGCCCTTTGTGCGCGCAGCCTTTACCAACAGCTCTTGCTGCAGACGGCCCTGCTTGAGTCGTGGCAGCATGCGGGTAAAACCGGCACGCAGCTCCATCGTACCGTCGGTGAGCGTGAGGCCCTCGGACTTCCCGGTCAGCTCAAGCCCCGCGGCCCGAGCAACAGAAAAGGGATCGACGACGCCCATGGACACTCCTTAATAAACAAACGAATACGCGGGGCACCGTTTATGCCAGCACCCAACCGTCCGCTATTGTCCCACATGCGACATGGCCCACAGCATCCCAATGCAAAGCACCGCCATCAATCCCGTGCACACGGCAGCGATCACAGAATCACCCATGCGCCTTCCCAACGACCGCGGCTCACGCACTTGCCCTGCTCCGTACATCATGACTCCTCCTTGAGACCAGCTCCTTGTTACGGCCTCATCATCGCAGCGCCGCACATGAGCTGCCATCGATTTGGCTTACGTCCAGCTTTCCTTTTTGAAAGGTTGGACCGTACAGGCAAGAAACGCTTTCAAACGCATGCATCGCCCCGTTGAACTACAATGTGCTTCACGATATGTGCCGCAACCTGGGTGCGACAGATTCTCCGCGCCCGCATCGAAAGGACCAGCTATGAGCGCCGCTCGCAAGACACTCAAAATCCTTGCCCTGATTTATTTTGTTCTGGGCATCGCCAGTCTCGTCATTGGAATCGCCGGCATCGCGACCGGCAACCTCGATTCCACGTACGGGTCGAACGCCATGCTCGCCGCGGTCGTGCTGGTCGCCAAGGGCCTTGTCGACCTTGCCGCAGGTGTTGCGGGTATCAAGGGCGCCAACAAGCCTTCGCAGGTGGATGGCGCGTTTAAGCTCGGCATCGTCGCCGCGGCAGCCACGCTCCTCCAGGCCGCGCTCACGCTTCCCGCGCTCGGCGGCAGCTCCGTCAATATCGTCGCCTTTGTCATCGTGGTGTACGACCTGTTCTTTGTTCAGCAGGCGCACGCCGTTAAGGCCGAGAACAAGGACCGCCTGTAAGCGCTCGCTTCTCATAAGCTCTGCAGCCAAGCAACTAAAAAGGGCCGATCGCGCATCTCCGCGGTCGGCCCTTTACGTTTGCCCAGATAAAACCTACCAAAACAAACCTGTCCCTTTTTGGCAGGTTGTTAGCTGTGGCGGTACTCGGCGATGATGAAGTCGATGTCGGTTTGAAGGGTGTCCAAGTTTGCCAGGCGCTCTTTATCGGCAGGGCGCGTGCGGTAGTAGTACGGCGTCATCTGGAACACCGCCTCGATGTCGGCCTGGGTTTGGAGCGTAATGTTCGCAGACAGCCGCCGCGTTCCGACCAACTCGAGTTCGGTGGTCTGCGGCAGCTTCTCGTCGTCAAGGTACGGTGTATCGTAGAGCACTTCCTTAAGCCCAAACAGATGACGGGCACCTGGCACGACGGTGTAGAGCGAGCCCTCGGGCGCCAGCACGCGGGCAAACTCGCGCTCGTTAAAGGGAGCGAAGAGCTCGGTCACCATATCGAAGGCGCCATCAGCCACGGGGATGTCCTTCATGTTGGCCACGAAGTAGGTCGCATCGCCGCGCTTGGCGGCAAGGCGCACCATCTCTTTGCCCAAATCGAACCCGTAAACGTCCACGCCCGGCACCGCGCCCATGGCACTGGTGTAGTAGCCCTCGCCGCAGCAAATATCGAGCAGCGTCATGGAGCCATTCGTAGACGCGGCGCGCCCAGACGCCTGTTTGCGCACCAGTTCGACCATCGCATCGCACAACGGCGCATAGTAACCGCGGTTCAAAAAGTCACGACGGCTGCGCGCCTGTGACTTGGGATCGCCCATAGAGTCGCCGCTCTTGGACGAGCGCAGTAGGTACAGATAACCCTCGCGCGCACGGTCAAACCGATGCCCGCCCGCGCATGCAGCACCGCGTTCGTCATCCACCAACGGCTCATGGCAAACGGGACACAACAACATGGCAACTCCTTAGCGCCTGTCTCTTATACACATCTGACGCTGC
>URWZ01000234.1 GCA_900551625.1 uncultured Collinsella sp. | reverse complement strand
ACGAGATAGCGTAGCGTCTCGTGGGCTCGGAGATGTGTATAAGAGACAGGGCCTTTGGGAACGGCAGCGCGGTCGTTGCGGCGAATCGGACGCGAGCCAGAAGCAGCCTGCTTGCCGCCACGAGGCGCACGCTTGCGATTGTCGGCCATAAAACGGCCTCCTTAAATAGATGACGAACAAGAATCGACCGTCCGGGCCACGGCACCTTGCCTTTCAATCGTCGGGCATGACCACCAGGTCTATGCCCTCCTCTTTCAAGGCAATCTGCCGCACCTCGAACGGTCGACAAATACTAGAGACTCTTAATACGAGTGCCCGCGGCCGTATCTTCAATGGTGAGGCCCAGGTCCTTGAGCTGATCGCGGATGGCGTCTGCCAGATCCCAGTTCTTGGCGGCGCGGGCCTCGGCGCGAGCCTCGAGAATCTTGGCAGCCGCCTCGTCCACATCGTCACCCGTGTAGGCAACCAGGCCAGCGGCAACGCCCAGCAGGCCCAGCGGCAACTCGACCTTGGGCTCGGGGAGCTCAACGCCAAACGTATCGAGCAGCTCGACCAGCGTGTCGGCGGCAGCAAGCGCGGCGGCCTTGTCGGCAGCATCGCCCGCCTGCTCCAGATACTGATTGCACTCGGTGACAAAGCCAAAGACGGCGCCCATGGCACCGGCGGTGTTAAAGTCGTCGTCCATGCACTCCTTAAAGGCGGCGCGAGTCTCGGCGGCCTTAGCGACAAACGCCTCGGCGGCAGCCTCATCGGCGTCGGCCGTCGCGTGGTTCGCAGCCCAACGCAGGTTCTCGACCGTGCCGGCGATACGCGTGAGCGAGTTCTCGGCACCCTCCAGGCGCTCCCAGGAGAAGTCGAGCGGCGAGCGATAGCTCGTCTGCAGCATCAGCAGACGCAGGGCCGCGGCTGAGTGCTGCTCGAGCACCTCGGCCAGCGTAAAGAAGTTTCCGAGCGACTTGGACATCTTCTCGCCGTCAACCAGCAGCATGCCCGTGTGCATCCAGGTGTTGGAGAAGCCCTGGTGCCAGGCGCAGGTGGCCTGGGCGCACTCGTTCTCGTGATGCGGGAAGGCAAGGTCGGAGCCGCCACCATGAATGTCGATCGGGGTGCCCAGGTAGCGGTGCACCATGGCGGCGCACTCGGTGTGCCAACCGGGACGGCCCTCGCCCCAGGGGCTCGGCCAACTGGGCTCGCCGGGCTTGGCGGCCTTCCACAGGGCAAAGTCGAGCGGGTCGTTCTTGTCCTCGTTCTCCTCGATGCGTGCGCCAACCATAAGGTCGTCGATGTTGCGGCCCGAGACCTGACCATAGTTGGGATCGCTGCGCACGGCAAAGTACACATCGCCGTTATCGGCGGCGTAAGCGTGGCCCTGCTCGATAAGCGTCTTGATCATGGCGATCATGGGGCCGATCTCTTTGGTGGCGCGGGGACGCACATCGGGATCGAGCACGTTGGCAGCGCGCATGACGCCGATGAACTTGTCGGAGAACTCCGTCGCGACCTCGGCAGCCGTACGGCCTTGCTCGTTGGCGCGCTTGATGATCTTGTCATCGACATCGGTGAGGTTCTGGGCGAACGTGACCTCGTAGCCGCTCGCGATGAGCCAGCGACGAATCACGTCAAAGCTGATGAACGTGCGGGCATTGCCGATGTGGATGTTGTCGTAGACCGTGGGGCCGCACACGTACATGCGGACCTTGCCGGACTCGATGGGCTGGAACTCTTCCTTTTTATGGGTAGCGCTGTTGTAGATACGCATTCGTTACTCCTTAACGGTTTTCTGTAGCAGGCAGACGGCCCAGGCGCCAATTCCCTCGCCTTGGCCTTCCCAACCGAGCTTTTCGGTCGTAGTGGCGGCGACGCCCACGTTTTCGACATCGACGCCCAAGGCATGGGCGAGGTTGGCGCGCATGGCATCGCGGTGCGGGGTGATCTTGGGTTGCTGACAGGCAATGGTGCAATCGGCATCGACAAACTCAAAGCCCAGCTCGCGCGCATAGTCCATCACGCGAGCGAGCAGCACCATCGAATCGGCACCCTCGTAGGCGGGATCGGTGTCGGGGAATAGCTTGCCGA
Organism: uncultured Collinsella sp.; assembly: GCA_900551625.1. GTDB lineage: Bacteria > Actinomycetota > Coriobacteriia > Coriobacteriales > Coriobacteriaceae > Collinsella. The sequence continues at coordinate 725 of URWZ01000234.1, read as the reverse complement.
TGTCTCCCCCGCGGCAGGCGCCCAAAATGGCGTCGGCCAAGGCGTGCGCGAGCACATCGGCATCCGAGTGGCCCAGCAGGCCGCGCTCGTAGGGAATGTCGACACCGCCGATGATACATCGACGCCCCTCCACCAAACGGTGGACGTCGTAGCCGTGGCCAATGCGCAGGTTACTGAACATGGGGAAGATCCTCTCCCTCGGCCATGCGGCCGAGCAGAATCGCGGTTACGGGACGCAGGTCCTCGGGCATCGTCACCTTAAGGTTATCGCGCGGGCTCTGAACGCAGCGGACGCGCCCACCCATGCGCTCGACCAGCGAAGAATCGTCGGTCCCGATAAAGCCCTCGGCGATAGCTGCGGTGTGGGCGCGTTTCATGGCGTCGACGCTAAAGATCTGCGGCGTCTGTGCGGCCCAATAAAGTTCGCGCGGCGGCGTCTCGACGATATTATCGCCGTCGACGATTTTGAGCGTGTCGATCGCGGGCTGGCCGCACACGACACCGTCGAGCGAGCGGTCGTCCACAAGCACGTCGATCGCATGATCGATGGCCTCGGTCGTGATGAGCGGACGAGCGCCGTCGTGAATGGCGACGTATTCAAAACCCGCCGGAACCGCATGCACACCGGCACGGGTGGAATCCTGGCGGGTCTCGCCGGCATCGGCAAAACTGATGGGCGTGTTATAGCCAAACGGGGCGATGGCCAGGCGGCGCATCTCGGCACG
>URWZ01000233.1 GCA_900551625.1 uncultured Collinsella sp. | reverse complement strand
GACATCTTTCCTCCAATTCATCAGACCTTTTGAATTCGCCTTAGACTATAGCGTGTTCTCAATAGGTCTGATGTTTAAAAGGGAAACTTTTTTCAAAATACATCTGATGTATTTCCTGAACGATCTGTTTTTGACGGTAAACGGCTACTTACAGCTCTCCATTGTCGGAGCGAACCACCGCGGCTTCTGTAAATGAGCTAGAATAGCTCTGATGAATTCTTTTGATATGAGGTGAAGCGTGGCACGAGCCGATTCGGGACTCCCCGAGCAGATAGCAGATAAAATCATTCAACTGATCCTGGATGAGCATCTTGAGCAAGGCGACCGCCTGCCCAAGGAGGCTGTGCTCGTCGAGCGCCTGGGTGCTGGCAGGAGCACCGTACGCGAAGCCATGAAGCTGCTGCAGTCGCGCAACATCGTGCGCATTAAGCAGGGCTCGGGCACCTATGTGGCATCAAACCCCGGCGTTGCCGACGACCCGCTGGGCTTTACCTTTATCGACGACAAGCAGCGTCTGGCGCGCGACCTACTCGAGGTGCGCTTTATGATCGAGCCGCAGATTGCACGCATGGCAGCCGAGCACGCAACCAACGACCAGGTCGTCTGTATCAAAGAGCTCTGCGACGAATCCGAGCGCCTGGCCGAGGCCGGTGAGGATTACTCCGCCGCCGACACCGCGTTCCACAATGCCATTGCCGAGAGCTCCGGAAACCTCGTCGTTCCCCGCCTAATGGGCGTGCTCAAGGCGTCTGTCCCCCTGTTTATTGACGTGACCGGCAAAAAGCTGGTTGAGGAGACCATCCGCACCCACCGTGGCGTGGCCGACGCCATCGCCGCGCGCAATCCCACCGCAGCGCACGACGCGATGTACCTGCATCTGGTGTACAACCGCAACATGATCGCAGAGGGAGCGCAGGAACAGAGCAAATAGACGTCCGCACGGCAAGGGCGAGACTATCGTTCGCCTTTTAAAAGTGAACGTTCACCTGATTTTAGGGAATAAGGGGTGGCTATTACGCCGCTTCTCCTATACTGACCTTGTATGAAAAGCAAGACTTATATAGATGAACGTTTCTTTTGAAAGGATCGCTATGTCTGATCTTATGGACAGCTTCCGCCTGGATGGCAAGGTCGCGCTCGTAACCGGCGCCACCTATGGCATTGGCATGGCCATCGCCGAGGCGCTCGGAGAGGCCGGCGCCAAGATCGCCTTTAACGCACGTCACGCCGACAAGGTAGCCGAGGCCGAGAAGCACTACCGCGAGCTGGGCTTTGAGGCTCATGGTTACGTGGCAGACGTCACCGACGAGGCCGTCGTCGCCGAGCTCATCGCCAAGATCGAGACCGACTTTGGCACCACGCCCGACATCCTGGTCAACAACGCTGGCGTCATCCAGCGTACCCCGATGCTCGACATGAGCGCCGAGGACTTCCGCCGCGTCGTCGATATTGACCTCAACGCACCGTTTATCGTGTCCAAGGCCTGCCTGCCCGGCATGATCGCCAAGGGCCACGGCAAGATCATCAACATCTGCTCGATGATGAGCGAGCTGGGCCGCGAGACCATCGCCGGCTATGCCGCGGCCAAGGGCGGACTCAAGATGCTCACCAAGAACATCTGCTCGGAGTTTGGCGAGGCCAATATCCAGTGCAACGGCATTGGACCCGGCTACATCGCCACGCCGCAGACCGCACCGCTACGCGAGACGCAGCCCGACGGCAGCCGCCACCCGTTTGACCAGTTCATCATTGCCAAGACGCCAGCAGCCCGTTGGGGCACGCCCGAGGACCTGAAGGGCCCCGCCGTGTTCTTGGCTTCCGATGCATCGAACTTCGTCAACGGCCACATCCTCTATGTCGACGGTGGAATCCTCGCATACATTGGAAAGCAGCCTCAATAAGCGTCGCCGCAACTGCCCATATCAGGTTTCATCCACTCGTTTTTCATTTGAGTTGCGGTGAGATAAGGACTGTTTGGTGGGCAGAAGCCGCTATTCAATCCCTATTTCACCGCAACATATTAGTTACTTACGAATCAGGCGGGCGCAGAAGTGGCCGTCGTAGGAGTCGGCGTTTACCGGCACGCTTTGGAAGAGGCCTCGAGCGTTCTGGCGGACGGAGACGAGTTTCTTAGCCTGGGCAAACTCGGGCAGCTGCAGGATTTGCGCCTCGGAGAGCGGCGCCACGGTAAAGCCGGCACCCTCGGGAGAAGCCAGGAAGGCATCCACGACCTGAGTGTTCTCCTCAGCAAAAACCGAGCAGGTGGCATAGATAAGCTCACCGCCGGCAGCCACGCGCGCGGCGGCTTCCTTGAGCATCGTCAGCTGCAGTTTAGGAAGCTCAACCGTCACGTCCTTTTCGGTCAAGCGCCACGGAATCTCAGGATGCCGGCGCATGGTGCCGGTACCCGAGCACGGGGCATCGATAAACACCGTATCGAACAGAACGGGTTTACCAAGCATCGCATCGAACGACGTCAGTACCTCGTCGAGCTCGCACGCATCACCCGAGACGGTACGAACGCCCTTGATACCAGCCTTATGCAGGCGCGCGAGATTCTGATCACACTTGCGATCGTGCAAATCGAGTGCAGTGTGCTGACGGTCGTAGCCGGCACGCTTAGCCTGGCACATCATCACATACGTCTTGGTACCACGACCGGCGCCAATCTCTAGGCAGCGCCCGGGACGAGTAGCCGCAGTAGCGATGAGCTGAGCGTTAAGGTCCGAGGCCACGGCCGCCGCGCGTTCAAACACACCCGACGCAACCGTAGCCTGCGAATCGACCGGCGCATGGCAGCCCGGGAACACC
>URWZ01000232.1 GCA_900551625.1 uncultured Collinsella sp. | reverse complement strand
CGGCGGGGGAGTCCAACACGCCGCTCGCCGATGGCCTCTTTACTATTCTGGGCAACGACTCATCCAAGCTCGACTTCATGTACCTCTACGACAACGCGGGCCAGATTCGCGGCGAGGTGCCGATCATCGGCTACCGCAGCCACCGCCTGCTGTTTCCGGGCGACGACAGCATAATCATGAGCGTCTCGACGACTAAGATGGCTCAGATTAACGCCATCGGCCAGGTGGTAAATGTCTGGAGCACGGGCGACTATGAGTTACACCACGACTACGCCTTCGATGACGACGGCAATCTGCTGGTGCTGGCGAGCCATGCCGGCTCCGAGGCCGATTTGGACGTCGACCGCGCGGCCGCCAAAAAAGACAAGGACGATCGCGTTAATGTCGAGGACCTCATCATTAAGATTGACGTGACCACCGGTGACGCCAATCTCGTCGTGGACCTGGGCGATATATTCCCCGACCTCAAGGCAAGCGCTAAGGTGGCCTCGGACGGCGATCTGGATTGGATTCATATCAACACGATTCAGTGGCTCGGCGGCGGCACCGTTCTGCTCAGCTCGCGCGAGACCTCAACGGTCATCAAGCTCACGGATATCTACGGCACGCCTACGGTCGATTGGCTTATGGGCTCGCCCGATTTTTGGGCTGACTCGGGCTTTGAGGACAAGTTGCTTCAGGCCCAAGGCGATTTCTCGCTCAACGCGGGCCAGCATAGCGTGACCTATCTGCCGAGTTCTGACACGGTAACGACCGGTCGCTACCAGGTGCTGCTGTACGACAACAACTTTGGTGCGGCCGAGAGCTATCCCAAGTTCGACTGGGGCCAGCTGGGCGCTGCGGTGGTGACCGACTACAGTAAGGGAACGCATTCGTTTGGGCGCATCTTTACGGTGGACGAGACCGCGCGCACCTACGAGCTTGTGGACCAGATCGCAGTGCCGTTCTCGGGCTACGTGAGCAGCGCGCAACGTGTCGGCGATTCAAATAGTATGCTCGTGGCATCGGGCCAGACCAAGACCTTCACCGAGTACGATCGCTATGGACTGCCCATCGCTACCTATGAGATGGAAGCCGAGAAGTACATCTACCGCGTGTACAAGTACGAGCTGTAGCGCTGCGCTTGGCTGTGCCTGCGCCCCGCGGCTGCGCTCTCGTGCCGGGCCCACCTCGCGTCGGCATCACTTCACATCAAACTCCACGCGACCGAGTTCGGGCACATTGAGGTCGATGAGCTTGCGGGCAATGCGGCGGTCGTGCGCCCCGAGTGCCTCGCTTGTCGTCACGTGAGCGACAACCTCGCGCTCGACAAGGCCCTCTTCCTCGCCTTCGGTAGCCGAAGTCTCGACGGCGACGGTGTAATCCTTAAAGCCCGGCAGCACCGCGGCAAGTTCGCGCGTGGTTTCGGTGACGCCGTAGCCGTCCTGCACGCCGGCCTGCGCCGAGCCAATGGACCCCGCGGTCATAACGATGCAGGGGATGGCAAAGATCACCGTACCCACGATGATGCGGCGGCGCACCTTGTGCGACAGCTCATCGACCTCGGCATTTTCCTCAGCGGTCACAATGCCGTCGCCGTTGAGGTCGCGCTTGAGCGGTACACGTAAAAGAAGCAATACGGCTTCGGCAGCCAGTGCGATAAAGACGACATTGATGCCAAACTCGTAGAGGGCCGAGAGGAACAGCGACCCGCTCGCGATGGCAATGCCGTAACCCGCCGCGCACAGGGGCGGCATGAGTGCGGTCGCCACGGCTACGCCGGCAATGAGCGTCGAAGGCTCCTGGTCGCGCGAGTTGCCCAGCCCGCCCGCAAAGCCGCCCGCGAGCGCGACGGCAAGGTCCCATACGGTGGGTGTCGAGTTATCGATGATGGCGGCCGTGGTGGTGCCAAGGGGCGAGAGCTTAAAATACAGCGTGGAAGTGATCAGGCAAAGGACCATCTGCAGCGCGAGGCCGGCAATTGCCTCGAGGGTAATCTCACGGTCGAGCGTGGCGATGCCGTATGCCATGGCAAGGACCGAGCCCATGAGCGGGCAGATGAGCATGGCGCCCACAATGGCGATGTCCGAATCGATATCGAGGCCGACACTCGCGATCAGCATGGCGATAATGAGGATGCACAGGTGCGAGCCGGTTAGGCGCGCCCCGTTTACAAAGCGCTTACGAATTACGTGATAGGGGGCGCGACCCTCGCGAATGTTGAATGCGCGCCTCAGGAAGCGGCCGGCGTTCTCCATGACCTCGCTATAGGCAGGGCGGATGCCGTGGCGCCGGTGATGGCGTTCGCGTAGTCGCTTGATCTGTTGTTTGTCGAGTTCCATGTCCACCTCGTTCCAGCGCGGTCCGCGCAACGCGCCCGTTGTCCTAACTCTACACCGTGGCGGGCGGGGTGTCTGTTGGATGCGGAATCCGATAGGGCGGATGACGTGGGAGCAAATGCAAATCACAGGCTCAATTCGATCCCGCAAGAATATGATGCACCAGCTCCTACATATGTGACGAAATTGTGAAGCACGAGAGCGTGAATTTCAAAAAATACGCTGGTCGCCAATGTTGCGCAACAGAATTCAAAAATCGACAGCTACCGTTTGATACGTATGGATACATCCGTGTCAAAGGGAGAAAGCCATGGCAAACTACAGTCCACAACACTTTGAGCCTCGGGCCAAGACTGTCAACGTCAAGGGCGTTGCCAACCGCGCCGTCGCAACCGTTTTGACGGCGGGCCTCATCGCTCAGCCGCTCATGTCGCCGCTGGCGGCAATCGCCGCACCGTCAACCGATAACGGCGATTCTGTTCAGGGGGGGGGTAGTTCTGTAG
>URWZ01000231.1 GCA_900551625.1 uncultured Collinsella sp. | reverse complement strand
ACTGCATATCGTCGGCAGCGTCAGATGTGTATAAGAGACAGAGACCACGGCACCGTATATGGCATTGGCGACGCGAGCAACGACATCGCCCTCATGGAGGCGGTCGATGTTGGCATCGCCATGGGCAACGCACCGGACTTCCTCAAGGAAAAGGCCGACTACGTAACCGACAGCTTCGACCACGACGGCGTCGTCACCGCGCTCGAACACTTTGGGCTTATCTAGCCGAGCCCCTTGCCGCGTTTGCGACCGCAAGACTCAATCGTCTTCAACCGCCGCGCTCGACGCCCCAATGTGGCAATATGTAGTCTGCATAATGCAACGGTGCAACCTAAGAAAGAATGCGAGAACCCGTGTCCAGTCCGTTTACCAGCTTTTTAGCCCAGCACTTTGACCAGATTAACGACTATCTGGCCACGTTCTTTGACGGACAGGCAACTTCCGCCGATATCGAGCGTTACCTGTATACCCCGCTCTCGGCATTTACGGCCAATGCCGGCAAGCGCCACCGCCCGCTTATCTGCATGCTCGCCGCAACCGCAGTGGGCGGTAGCTTTGAGAGTGCCCGCAGCGCTGCGGCAGCCATCGAACATTTCCAGTCGGGCGCGCTGATCCACGACGACATCGCCGACAACGGACAGCTTCGTCGAGGCAAGCCCTGCATGCACCTTACCGAGGGCACGGGGCTTGCCATCAACTGCGGCGACCTAGCGCTCACCATGGTCACCAAGACGGTTCTCGACGACCCCACGCTCGAGGCAGACGTGAAACTCCGCGTGCTCCACGAGCTCACCGAGATGATCGTCCGAACCATCGAGGGTCAGGCGCTCGACCTGGGTTGGGTCCGCGACGGGCGCTTTGACATCTCGGTCGACGATTATCTGGACATGGCGACGCACAAGACCGCGTACTACAGCGGAGCCACGCCACTTGCCGCCGGAGCCATTATCGGCGGCGGCAGCGAGGAGCAGATTGAGGCGCTGCGCGCCTTTGGCCTGCACACGGGCCTTGCCTTCCAAATTCAAGACGACCTGCTCAACTTGATCGGCACCAAAGAGGCCGCCAACAAGGACTTCCGCACCGATATCACAGAGGGCAAGCGCACCCTCGTCGCCGTGCACGCCCTGTCAGACGAGCGTTATCACGACGAGGTCGAGGCAATCCTTTCCTCGGGCACCGAGGACCCCGTGCAACTTGCACGCGCCGTGGAGATCTTCCAGCAGACCGGCTCCATCGATTACGCCCACACTTACGCGCTCGACCTGACCGCTAAAGCCAAAGCGGCCATCGAAAACGTTGAGCTTGATCCGCACGCACGCGAGCTGTTCCTCTCCATGGCAGATTTCTTTGTGGAGCGACTCAACTAGCGGGGGTTATAAAACCTGTCAGCAGCGTATTTGGGTACAACTTGCTACACTGTTGAGTGCATGTTTATGCATCCCTTTGCGTTGTCTATCCGACACACGCTCAAATAGTACGAATGGTACGCCGAAAGGGGTTCGTTCATGGAACCTATTACAACGGGCATGCAGGGAGCAGCCGTCGAGGACGTCCAGTCCCGCCTTCTGCAGCTCGGCTATACAATCGATGACACCGAGGTCTCCGACAAGCGCTTTGGCGCCACCACCGAGCAGGCCGTTGGCACCTTTAGGCTCGACAGCGGTCTTGCCGCCGGTCACGCCGTTGACATTCCCTGCTGGAGTGCCCTGGTCGACGCCTCGTATAAACTGGGCGATCGTACGCTCTATCTGCGTATGCCCAATTTCCATGGTGCCGACGTTCAGGCCCTGCAGAGGGCGCTCAACGTTTTGGGCTTTGCCTGCGGTGAGGACGACGGCTATTTTGGCCCGCACACCGAGGCCGCTCTGCAGCAGTTCCAAGAAAATGTCGGCCTGTTTGCCGATGGCATGGCGTTCCAGGATACCTACGCCTATATCAACCGCCTGCATCACGTGTGGGAGGGCAAGCCCTCGGTTACCGAGGCCGAGTCGCGCATCGGTTTTGCCCGCGCCGCCAACGTGCTCGAGCGCTTCCAGATTGCCGTCATCGGTGAGGACCCCATCGCACGCAGCGTTGCATCGCGCATGTGGAACATCGCCACGGCGACGACCGACAGCAGCGGCATGATGCTTTGCGATTCCGAGGTTCCGACCGACGTGGATCTGGTGCTCGAGATTGCAAGCGATGAGCTGCCCGCAGATGCTGCGCCGCGCGCCACGATCGCCCTTGCCGAGTGTCACAACCTTGCACAGCGCATCCGCACCGCCAATGTCGCCGCGCAGCAAAAGCCCGCGCGCATCCGCATTGAGCTCACGGGCATGACGCGCTACAACGGAACCTTCACCGCAAGTGATGCGCAGACACTCGCCGTACGCCTGCTCGATGGCGTTTGCGATGCCCTCGCAGATTAGGTAAACTAAACGGGTTGCTTTTGGGCAACACCACACATTGGGACGTAGTTCAACGGTAGAACTCCGGTTTTTGGTGCCGGCTGTTGGGGGTTCGAATCCCTCCGTCCCAGCCAAAGAAACAAGCCTCTCGAACGCATAGCCGATCGGGAGGTTTTTCTTGTGGGCAAGCGGAGGGATTCGAACCCGCAAGGCAACACAACTTCTCGTCCAGCACGGGAAAATCTACCTTCAAAAGACAGGCGCCCCAAGCCCATTAGGACCAAGAGCGCCTTACATCTAGAAAATATAAGCCTAGTTCCGAAAAGCGAGCCGCATGCAACAACCAAGTAACCACAGGCCCCGGGAGAGCGGGGACACCGGCTTAGGTTTATCGCGAGTTCCGCACGAACAGGAGGCCACTTAATGTGGCCTCCGTCGTGA
>URWZ01000230.1 GCA_900551625.1 uncultured Collinsella sp. | reverse complement strand
GCGAAAACCGTCCCACCCGCAACGAGAACCGCGCCGCCCACAACGAAAACCATCACAACATTCGACGTTTATCGTCAAAATCGAAATTATCATCGAATGTTGTGATGGTTTGGAAGCCCCCGACCACCACAAAGATGCCTGTCCCCATTGTGGTGGTTCTGGACGATGTCTTATGCCGAGGCCTTGGCCTTGCGGCGCTTGCGGACCGCGTGGATCACGATGTCCAGCAGCAACAGCACAATGGCCACGACCACGATGAGCACGGCAAACTCGCGCTTGCCCCAGTGGCGGCCGGCCAGCGACTTTTGCTTGTCGACGTCCTTCTTGTTGTACTTGGTGCGCACGCAATGCACCAGCAGACGATGGTCGTTCACGCCGTAGGGCGTGCAAGTAACGAGCGTCACCTTGTCGGCGCCGGGCTCGATGGCCAGCGACTCCATCTCCTCGGGCAGCACCACCTCGGAGTCCACCATCTTGTAGGCGAGCGTCTTGTTCATGGTGTGCAGCAGCACCAGGTCGCCGGGCTCCAGCGAGTGAATGTCGTCGAACATGCTCAGGTTGCGCATGCCCGAGTGCGCGGTGAGCACGCAGTGCGTCGAGGTGCCGCCCACCGGCAGGCTCGTGCCCTCCAGGTGGCCGACGCCCGCCATAAGGACTTCTTCGCTCGTGCCGTGGTAGATGGGCATGCTCACGTCGATGGAGGGGATCTCGACCCAGCTCATCATGGGGTCGCGGTCAAAGATGAGCTGCTGGGCGTAGGGTTCGATCTGGTCGGCGGGAAGTTCGGTGGCCTCGCCCGCCAGCTGCTCATTAAAGGAGCGCGCCTGGAGCAGGATGCGCTCGCGCTCCTCGGCAGACAGCGCGTCAACGGTGCTGGACACCGTGCTGATCTGGTTGAACACGCCCGAGGCCTCGAGCCGGTCCAAGACCCACGGCCAGGTCATAAGGCCCACGCCAATAAGGATGATGACGATGGTGATGAGCCGGTCGGCCCAGCGCGGCAGTCGCTTGCGACGGCGCTTGGGTTTTGGTTGAGGTTTGGGCTGAGGGCTTGAGCCGCCGTTGGCCGCGGCGTTATTGCTCTTCATATGTTTGGCGCCCTGCACCATCGCCGGTCACTCCTCTACAGCTCAGGTTGTCTAAACAAATAATAGCCGATTAGCGAGCTTCCGCGCCGGACAACGCAGCTAGACTGCACCGTCCAGTCGAGGATAAGCCAGCATTTGAGTTTTCAAAATGTCCCGAATCGACTGGACGATTCGGAATACAATGTCAATAGAAAACGACGCACCCCGCGTAAGTGTACGAGAGCGCGGGCGGCCTAGTTTTCAGCTTTAGTTAAATGCCCGGGCTCCGAACCCCGGGCATTCTTATTTGCGCTTGTTGCGGCGCAAATGCCTTCCACCGTCCGCACTGCGCGTGCGCCTACGGACCTTAAACCGAACTTCATACGAGTCAAGAAACGCGATGACGAACGAGCCCACCGCCGCGAGGGCGGCGAGCGCGTTAAGGAATTTCAGCATATGGTGACCTCCGATCGAGTCGTCGGCCGCCCGCGCACGGAATGCATCGCAAAGCCATTTTACTGCGAGCGTATGCACCCACAGCTGGCAAACGCAATAATTGCAAACATCTGTTCGATATTCATACGCTTGATCCATCGGGCAATGGAGCCTGGCTGCGTTACCAAAAAAACGGGGCAGACTCCAGTGCGGAGTCTGCCCCGAAAAGAGAATGGCAAAGCAAGAACGTGGATGGACGAGAAAAGTGTCCGCAAGTCTCATGGCCATCACATCCCACCTGCCAAAGAGATGGATGAGCGAGCGTTACTTCTGCTCGGACTCCTCAGCCTGCTTACGGCTGCGGATGAGGTGCGCCACGCCGATGCACAGCACCGCGCCACCAGCGATCCAAGTGAAGGTCACGCCGTTGAGACCGGTGAGCGGGAGGCCAACCTGTTTGGTATCGCCAACGGTGATGTTGAAGTAGCCATCGGTGTCCTTCTCCGAGCCGGCCTGCATCGTTAGCTTGTTATCACCGGCACGCTTATCGGTAAGGCCAGCGATGACCTTGTCACTCTGGTTCTTGCTATCAAGCGTGCCAGAGAGCGCAGTAAGACCAGCGTTCGGATCAATGGCGTTCATGGTCGGCTTGATCTCGAAGGTGAAGGGTTCGACCTTGGTGTAACCATCGGGAGCAGAAGTTTCCGTGACCGTATAGACGCCAGCATCGAGACCGGTAAGCGTAATGACACTATCGGAGTCCATCGAAAGCTCAACCTTGCTGTCGCTCAAAGTGCCGTCACTCTTGACATATTTAACGTTTGCGCTGTTCTCGTCACCGTTAGTTGTGTCACCAGCTGCGATGGTGAACTTAGCACCTTTCAGCGCCTTCTCAGTGCCAAGGTCAACCTTGTTGATCTTGAGGCCGTAGGTGTAGTCCTTGACCGTATCGGACTCCGAGGTGCCAGTGCCACCTGACATGGGGTTGTTAGAATACTCGAGCGTAACGGTGTTGGGGTTGCCATTCAGCTGGTTGTTTGCACCCGCAATAATCGCGCTTGCGTTGAGCCTCGCCCTGTAGAAAACGACGATTTCAGTCTTCTCATCAATCGTAAGCTCTTCGCCATTTTTCGCAGTGGCCGACTTCAAGCCCTTTTCGTCCTTATTAAAATTGACTACCAGGTCACGACTAGAGCCAGAGGGTTTAGTCACATTGTAGCTAGTCGAATCGATCTCGGTATATGCACCATTATTCAGTGCATAAACGCTGAGCGAGTCCTCGATGTAGTCGAGACCGGCTGACAGCTGATCCGTGAACTTGTAGGTATAGGAGTCATAGC
>URWZ01000229.1 GCA_900551625.1 uncultured Collinsella sp. | reverse complement strand
CAAGTTTTATGACACCCCCGATGCCGCCCTCGCGGTACCAAGGAGCTTTTACCCATGGACGTCGCCGCATTTTTGCTGGCTCTTGTGCCTATCATCTGGCTTGTCGTGATGCTGCTGTGCTTTAAATGGCCGGCCTGGAAAGCCGCGATTGGTTCGTTTGTTCTTTCGTGCGTGCTCGCCTTTGCGTGGTGGCATTTGCCGGTGGCGCAGATAGCCACGGCCTCGCTCGAGGGCTTTTTGATGGCGCTGTGGCCCATCGTGTTGGTGATTATCGCCGCCGTCTTTACGTATAACCTCTGCGTTCGCACGGGCGCCATGGACGTGATCGGCAGCATGATCACCTCCATCAGCAGCGATCGCCGTCTGCTGGCGCTGCTCGTGGCGTGGTGCTTCGGCGGCTTTATGGAGGGCATGGCTGGCTTTGGTACCGCTGTCGCCATTCCCGCCGGCATGCTCGCGGGCCTTGGTTTTGAGGCCGTGCCTGCCGTGCTGATCTGCCTGCTGGCCAACGGCGTGCCCACGCCCTACGGCTCCATCGGCATCCCCACGGTGTCCGTTGCCGACCTGGTGGGTCTGGATTCCCTGCACCTGGCGACCGTTCAGCTGGTGCAGCTCGCACCGTTCTTTGTGGTGATGCCGCTGCTCATCGTGTTGGTTGCGGGCCGCGTGACCGACGATCAAGGCGATGTTGCGAGCGTAGGCGAGCGCCTGCACGGCGTGGCCGGTATCGCGCTGCTCTCTGGCGCGTCCTTTGTCGGCGCTGCCCTGGTCGTCGCTATGTTTGTGGGCCCCGAGCTTGCCGTGGTCGTGGGCTCCATCGTGTCGCTCGCGCTGACCGCCGCGCTTGCCATGCGCGCCGAGAAGTCCGGTCACCTGGACGCGCGCTTTCACATGAATATCGAGGCCGGTGAGCAGCTCACCGCTAAGTCGGCGCTTTCTGCCTGGTCGTGTTTCATCCTGATTTTTGTACTGCTGTTGGGTACGTCCAACCTGGTGCCCGCCGTGCATGCCGCGCTTGCGCCCTTTGCGAGTCACGTGCAGGTGTATTGCGGCGAGAACCCCGGCACGCTCACGTTTTCGTGGATTAACACGCCGGGTGTTTGGATCTTCCTGGCCGCGTTTATCGGCGGCGCCATTCAGGGGGCTTCGCCGCGCATGATGGGCGAGGTGCTGGCCGCGACTGTGAAGCAGATGATGCCGACGGTAATCACGATGCTTTCGGTGCTGGGCTGTGCCAAGGTGATGGGCTATGCGGGCATGATCTCTTCGATCAGTGCGTTCTGCATTGCCGTCGCCGGTGGTCTGTACCCGATTCTGGCCCCGTGGATCGGTGCCGTCGGTGCGTTCGTGACCGGTTCGGGCACATCGTCGGGCATGCTGTTTGGTCCCATTCAGAGCCAGGCCGCTTCGGCGCTGGATGTGAGCGACTACTGGATGGTTGCGTTGAACGCCCTGGGTGTCGCCGCCGGTAAGATGGTCTCGCCGCAGACGCTCGCGATTGGCCTCGCTGCCGTGCACGTGCGCGGTAAGGACGCCGAGCTCCTGGGCGCAGTGCTGCCCTACGCCGCCGGCATGCTGATCCTCATGAGCGTCATCGCCATGCTCGGCCAAGGCCTGCCGCTGTAGTCGGCACTTTGGGAACGTCCCTAAGTGCCGGCATCTAGGGACACTCCTTGGTTGTTGCCTGTTTAAGAGTGTCCCCAACGACTGGTCCATAAGTGTCCCCAACGATTAGTCGATTAAGAACGTCCCCAATGACCAGGCCGCTTGCCTGTGATTTTTGACCGTTGGGCGGGCGCTTCGCCGTTGCCGCAAAAACGTTTTTGCATATCGGGTACAACGGACTTTACGTGAGTAAAGTGCGCGCCGCGCCCGCGTGACGCGTTTTTAAAGGAGGCCCCATGCCTGGTGTTACCCCTGCAGAAGTTCTGTCCAACTTTGGTATTACGCTGATCGAAGATCCCGCCGATAATCAGCCCCGTCTGTTGGTCGATCTACCCGCAGCGGAGCTCGTCGAGCACGCCATCCGCCGCGAGGAAGGCCGCATGGCATCCAACGGCGCGCTGGTGATCGAGACGGGGGAGCGTACTGGTCGTTCTCCCAACGATCGCTTTATCGTTGACACCCCCGATGTTCACGACAAGATTGCCTGGGGCGCCGTCAACCGCCCGCTTTCGATCGAGAGCTACGAGGCCATCAAAGCCGGTATTGTTGACTACCTCAACGAGCGCGACGTGTTTGTCACGCGCGGCATGGCCGGTGCCGACCGCAACCACACGCGTCACCTGCTCGTCGCCTGCGAGCGTGCCAGCCAGGCGCTTTTCATTAAGCAGATGCTCGCCCGTCCGCTCGCTCGCGAAATCGCTCGCACCGGTGAGCCTGACTTTTGCGTACTCGCGGCACCTGGCTACCAGTGCGATCCCGCCGTCAAGGGCCTCAACTCCAGCGCTGCCGTGGTCATCAACTTCCAGGAGCGCGTGATCCTGGTTGCCGGCACCGGTTACTCCGGCGAAATCAAAAAGTCCATTTTCAGCGTTATGAACTACCTGCTGCCCGTCGAGGACGACGTACTGCCCATGCATTGCTCGGCCAGTATGGATCCCGTCACGCACGAGACCGCCGTGTTCTTTGGCCTCTCCGGTACGGGCAAGACCACGCTTTCGGCCAACCCCACGCGCCTGCTGATCGGCGACGACGAGCACGGCTGGTCCGACATGGGCATCTTCAACATCGAGGGCGGCTGCTATGCCAAGTGCGAGGGCCTGGACGCGTTCCACGAGCCCGAGATCTTCAACGCCGTTCGCTTTGGCGCCATCTGCGAAAACGTGGTGCTCGATGAGAAC
>URWZ01000228.1 GCA_900551625.1 uncultured Collinsella sp. | reverse complement strand
ACGAGATAGCGTAGCGTCTCGTGGGCTCGGAGATGTGTATAAGAGACAGCGTCTCACCATCGTCGGCGTCATAGGACACGCGAACGGCATTAGACTTGATCGTGATGCCGCGCTCGCGCTCGATATCCATGGTGTCGAGCAGCTGCGACTCCATGTCGCGCTCGTCGACGGTATGGGTGAGCTCGAGAATGCGGTCACTGATCGTGGACTTGCCATGGTCGATGTGCGCAACGATCGAGAAGTTGCGGATGTGGGAAATGTCAATTGAAGTATTCATGCGGACTATCTTACCCGAGCGGTACAAAAAATGGAGCCTGTTCCATAAAACAGGCTCCATTTATGCGCGTAATCTGTGTGGTGTGAAATTTACAACTTAGGCGTTGATGCTGTTCACGAGCTTGGCAAGACCGGACTTGCGGTTGGAAGCCTGGTTCTTGTGGATAACATGCTTGGCGGCAGCCATGTCGAGACGCTTGGTGACGGTCTTGAGGGCAGCCTGGGCCTTCTCGGCGTCGCCCTCGGCGACGGCGGACTGGACGTGCTTGGTCAGCGTCTTGAGCTCGGACTTGACAGCCTTGTTACGCATGCGAGCTGCCTCATTGGTGCGGATACGCTTCTTCTGAGACTTGATGTTTGCCACTTCTGGAGTTCCTTTCGAGTTCCTTGCAAAAAATGTATGACACCTCTGAGACACGGTGAGGTCATGCAAGCGCCTACTATAGCACGCTCCCCCTCAAAGGGATAGAACGAATTTGTCAAATAGGCAGGTATCATCACGATTTTCTCAAGATGTTCGTAATCCAGAGCAAAAGCGCGGTCTCCGAATCGGCAGAACCCTTCAGTGCGAGCTCCACATCGACCGCGCCCTCGAGCGCAGCGACAAGCTCCGCCATCGAAAAGCGGCGTGCCCAGGTCAGGTGATTTTTGACCTGCCAGGCCTGAAGCTTGAGTGTCGCGGCGAGCTCACGCCCCTGCCCACGAGAGTCGAGCGCCTTGGCGACGATCAACTCGCGGATGCGACCGCATAGCAGCGTGTAGGTCCACACATAGCTCTTGGCGGGCAGCAGCCCAAAGAGCTCAAGCGAGCGGCGCATATCGCGGGCCGAGACGGCATTGAGGAAGTCCCAGGGCTGAACTTCGGCCGTGCGCACGATCCAGCGCTCCACATCGGCAAGCTCAATTTGCGGCGCCTCGACCATCTGGGCAAGCTTGGCCAAGTCGTTATCGAGCATGCGGGTGTTCTCGCCCGAGCGCGAGACGAGCTCCTCGGCAGCAGCCGTCGAGATGGACTTACCGCGCTGCGTCGCCATCTGCTGAACGCGGCGCGGCAGTTCCCAGCGCTTGGTACCCGAACAATCGACGATAGCCTTCTTGTCGATCTTGGCGATTGCCTTATACAGGCGCGTATTCTTGGCAAGTGAGTCGGCAATAATGAGACAGACCGTCGTGGGGCTGGGACTTGCGAGGTACTCGACAAGCGGTTCCGAGACCGCCTTGGCAAGCTTGGAGCAGCCGTCGAGGATCACCAGGCGAAACTCGCTGCCCATGGGAAAGGTATTGAGCGAGCCGATGATCGACTCGATATCGGTATCTTTCGTCATGTCGCGTTCATCGAGGTTGAACTCAACCATACCCGACTTTTCCAAGCGAGCTTTCATACGCGAGACGGCGTGGTCGCGCTTGACCCCATCGGTACCGACGATCAGATATGCCGGCAGCAGACCGGTTTCGGACATTGCGCTCCCCTCTCGCACACACTCGAATTCGTACCGTGCCATTTTAGCCCAGGGGTCCACCGCGCGCCAACGATGTCATCACGGTCGCTGGCATCGCATGGCAAAGCCCTTCTCAGTCGGCGTGACGGTAATGTCGCCGTGTTCGATGGTGCATGCGAACGCACCACCCGCTTCCTTAACTGCATCGATGCAGGCATCCGACGGATGGCCGTAACGATTCCCCTCGCCGGCGCTCGCGATAGAGAACTCGGGCTTAAGCGTGCCCAGCAGGTCTGTGTCGACGGAAACTTTTGAGCCATGATGCCCCAGCTTGAGCACATCGATATCTCCCACCTCCTGTACAAACTCGCGCTCCTGATCGAGCTCGGCGTCACCAGTAAGGAGCACACGCAGGCTCTTGCCTTCCTGAGCGTAGGAGAGCAGCAAAACAAGAGAGTCCTCATTGCCCTCGCCATCCACCGTGTCAAACGGCCACATCACACGAGCCCGAAATGCGCCGATATCGACCGTGTCTCCGCGAGCCACCTGCCGATACGTTACACCCGGGCGATTCAGAACCTCAGTAGGCGCGCCGTCAAGTGCATCGGCCGCGACCGCAATGGTTCCAACCGAAAAACGATCGAGTACGTCGGGAAGACCGCCCCAATGGTCTTCATCCCAATGCGTCACGAAGACGGCGTCGATATGGTGGACGTTATTGCGAACCAACGCCGACACCACGCGGTCATCGAGCCCACAGTCGACGAGTGCCACGGCGCCACCCTGACGAACCAGAATCGCATCGGCCTGGCCAACATCGAGGACCGTTACCGAAGGCGGCGCACATCGATCCCAATAGACATACGGAACACCCGCTGCGAGCATTAAACACAGCAGCCCCGCTGCCATGCTCCGCGCGCGGGGGCGTGGCCACCAGACCAAGAGGGCCACCAGCGCGAACGGCACCACATATACCAAGGGCGTATCGGGCGGCACGCTTACGGATGCGCCCGGAACGGCAGCAAAGAGCTGTTCAAAGAACAGCGCACAGCGGGCGACAATCATGGGCACCACGAGCGCCCCGTGACGCAGCAGCGGCACAAGCGAGCAGGGCACCAGCACAACCGATACAGC
>URWZ01000227.1 GCA_900551625.1 uncultured Collinsella sp. | reverse complement strand
AGCGATGTCGCGGATGGGATCGTCCGGCGCGTACTCAACCAAAAAGACCGCTCCGCCCAGGCTGATGGGCACCGAGATGATCAGGGTGATCAGCAGCAGGTAGAACGAGTCGAACAGCTGGTAGAGCACGCCGCCCTGCGTTCCGTTGGCGCGCGACGGCTCCGTGAGAAAGCCCGGCTGGAACACCGTCGAGATGCCCTCGAACAGAATATAGGCCACCATGGAGACAACGACGAGCATGACGATGGCGACGATCGCCGTCAGCACGCCCGTGGCGATGCGATCCTGTTTTTGGACACGCCCGAGTCTCGCCTCGTCGACGTGGATGCGCGTGCTAGCCACGAGCCTTCGCCCCCTTGCGGCCAATGAGATGGATGATCAGGATGAAGATGAGGCTCATGCCCATCAGCAGCAGGCCGAGTGCCCACAGAACATCGTCCTGGGCCGAGCCCTCGGCATAGACCGCCATGGACGTGGTGAGCGTGGTGGTGATGGTGGACGCCGGCGACAGCAGCGACGTCGGCATGGCCTCGATACCGCCGATGACCATGCGCACGGCGAGCGTCTCGCCAAAGGCACGCGTCATGCCAAGGATGACTGCAGTCATGAGCGACGGCATGGCGGACTTGAGCACCACGTGCCAGATGGTCTGCCAGCGGGTGTAGCCCAGCGCGAGCGAACCCTGACGGTAGCTGTCGGGCACGGCGCGCAGGCCATCGACCGAAAGCGTGGTCATGGTCGGCAGGATCATGACGGCCAGCACGATGGCGCCGGGCAAGATGCCCAGGCCCGTGCTCACGTGGAAAACGCTCTTCATAAGACCGACGACAACGTGAAAGCCGATCAAGCCAAAGACGACCGAGGGAATACCGGTCAAAAGCTCAATAAGCGGCTGAAAGACCTTGGAACCAAACTTAGGGCTAATCTCGACTGCAAAGATGGCAGAGCCGATGGCGATGGGCAGCGCAATGATCGTGGAGAGTACCATGACCGCAAACGAGGTGACGATCAGGGGCAGGGCGCCGGTATAGGGCAGGCCGTTTTCGGCTGTGTTGGCCAGGTCCCACTTGGTGCCGGTGAAGAACTCGACGACCGAAACGCCGTCCTTGAGAAAAGCCGAGAGGCCCTTTTGGGCGACCATAAAGATGAGCGCGGCAACGACAAGCGTCACGAGCGCTACGCACGCGCCCGTGACGCCCAGGCCCACGTTCTCAAGGTCGCGCTTTGGCAGCTGTTTTGCCATTGCAAACCTTTCCGGGGCGATTACTTATTTAGCGGAGACCTTGCCGCTGGCATCCTTAACGACCTTCATGGCAGAGACGGGGATGAAGCCCTGCTCCTCGACGAGCTTGTCCTGGACGTCGTCGGAAAGCATGAACTCCAGGAATGTCTTGGTGGCATCGTCGGCGTCCTTTGCGCAGTACATGTGCTCGGTCGCCCAGATCTTAAAGGAGTCGTCGGTGACGTTTGCGCTCTTGGGCTCCACGCCCTCGACCTTGATGGCGTTGAACTTGGAGTCATCGAAGTGCGAGAAGTCCAGGTAGGAGATGGCGTTGTCGGTGCTGCCCATCTGAGTCTGGACATCGCCGGACTTGTCGAGCTCGGCGTCGCCCTTAAAGTCGACGGTCTCGTCGCCAAAGACGGCCGCCTCGAAGGTGGCGCGGGTACCGGAGCCGGCCTTGCGGTTGAGCACGACGATGGTGGCGTCGTCGCCGCCGACCTCCTTCCAGTTGGTGATCTGGCCGGAGAAGATGCCCTTGAGCTGCTCAAGGGACAGGTCGTCGACCGTCACGTTCTTGGAGACGACGGGACCCATGCCCACAACGGCGACCTCGTGGTCGACGAGGTTCTTGACCTGGTCGGCCTCGAGCTTGGTCTCGGCGAAGACGTCGGAGTTACCGATGGTGACGGTGCCGGCGGCAACAGCGGTCAGGCCCTTGCCCGAACCGTTGCCCGAGCCGGAGACGGAGACGTCCGGGTTGGCATCCATGAACTTCTCGGCAGCGGCCTCGACGAGAGCCTGGAACGAAGAAGCACCGTCGTAGGTCACCTCGCCGGAGACGGACTCGGCAGCAGCGGCGCTACCCTTGTCGGCAGCGTTGGAAGCGTCTGCGCCACCGCAGCCAACGAGGCCGAGGCCGACGATGCTGGCAAGACCACCAGCGAGGCCGAGGAACTGACGACGAGAATAAGCCTGATCGAGCATGATCTTCCTTTCATACATGCGACTCGCGGGCACCCTGCCCGCTTTGCTGTTTGGAAAGATACGGCCTCGATCGGGCAGCGCCAGTGCCAACTGCGGTTTCTTACGGGCATCTGATAGACCCTTACCGCAAACGCGGCTCGGCTTTACAAACGAATAACAAACCCGCCGCCAAGCATGGCCCGCCTTTTACACCAATAAAAACAAAGTTGCGGTGAAATAGTTCCTGTTTGGCTGTCAGGCAGCCGATTCTAGGAACTATTCCACCGCAACTTGCTAGAAGCCTGGGCGAAAGTGCCGCCGGCTCGGTATTCGAACTTGTATCCAAGCAAATTGTTGGGGTTTCCCAGGTGCCCGAGATTGCCCCGAAAGAGGAGCGCCGCGTACTTTGGTACGCAAGCGACGGTTTGAGGGGCAAGGTCGGGTGCCTGGGGAAGCCCTACAGCTCTAGCTCATTCAAGCGCAGGATTGCCACGATGTAGATCTTGAGCGCCTGCTTGAGCTGCTCCTCGTTAGCGCACTCGTTGGGGCCGTGCATCTGGCCGCCCCATGCGGGCAGCTCCAGGCCGGTCTCCTCGGGGCCAAACGAGACGGCGCGGGCAAAGTTGCGCGCGTACGTGCCGCCGCCCATGGCAAAGGGCTCGGCATGCTTGCCCGTGAACTCGTTATAGGTATCAATAAGCG